>JAYTNA010000604.1:0-3455 GCA_043748865.1 Saprospiraceae bacterium | reverse complement strand
AGGTTTTCGCAAAGTTCGCAAAGTGAGAATCGCTCCGAAAGATTTCGCGTCTTATTTCCCGTCTAAAAAAGCGGCATAAGTTTTAACAGCTAAAGTCGTTTTACCGGCTTTTATTAAACCCGCATTTATTGTAGTCATGCGCGTTGTATAATCCGCAAATTGTTTATTGACTTTAGCGATTTCCCCTTCAAAATATTTTAAACGATCCAATTGTGTTTCAGATACTTTACCCGGAAAACCGACGATGGCAGAATAACAACGCGATAATTCTTCACGCAAATGTTCGCCGGCAGCAATATAAAAGTCGCCGTCGAGCGTCGTGATAGAAGCATTATATTTTTGAACGTCTGTTGCTAAATCCGTTAATTGTTTCGCTAATTTTTTATCTGTTTTTTCAACGTCTTTAGCTTGAGCTGTTGCTTGTTCAGCAATACTTTTATTTTGATAAAAAACGTAACCCAACTGATTCACCAAATCGTAAGCCTTCAAGGATAAATCTTGTTCTTGTTTTCTGTCAGCAATCGGATAAGGACAATTATCGGCATATTTAATTAAAAAACTGCCATTGTAAACGTTTGTGCCTTTCGTGATTTTATAAGTGTAAGTACCTTCCGGCAAACTTGGCGGAAATGCACCGCGTCCCATTGCTTCGATGTTTGTTGTCGGCGCAGCTTTCGGCATCGGCAAAATTGTTGCGACGTTGACGACATTGATACCGGCTGATTTTCCTGCAGATAATTCTTTCATAAATTTGCCGCTGGGATCAAACAATTCGATTTTAAAATCGCCGAAAGTGTGGCGTTTTTTCTGATAATAAACGATTTGTACATCGTCCGATTTATCTTCACCTTGAAAATTTCCGGCTCCGCCAAACCAACCGCCACCTCTACGCAATTGATAAACTTTCGGTTTTGTGGCGAATAGATGAAAATCTTTGTCTTGAATTTCTTTCGTCAGTGCGCGTAAAGCCGTTAAATCATCGAAAATAAAAATGCCGCGACCATGCGTCGCCATCACCAAATCTGATTGTGTCGGTTGAATCACCATTTTCATTATCGCCGTTTTCGGGATATTATTCGTGAAGCGTTTGAAACTTTTGCCGGCATCAATCGAAATAAATAAACCAAATTCTGTTCCCAAAAATAATAATTCTTTATTCACAATATCTTCCGTGAGGCAATGTGCGTAGGCATCAACACCTTCAACGTTCAGCGACGACCATGTTTTTCCTAAATCAGTAGTTTTATAAACATAAGGTTTTCTATCGCCGCTGCGGTGTCCGTCAATCGTAACGTAACAAGTATTTCTGTCATAATGCGAAGGTTCGACGTGACTGACCCACAAACCTTTTGGTGCGCCGATTTTATCAATCAGATTCGTCCAAGTTTTACCGCCGTCTGAAGTTATTTGTACGTTGCCATCATCCGTACCGCACCAAATCACGTTGGAATCTTTCGGCGATTCTGCAATTTGTACAATCGTGGTATTTGTTTCAGCACCCGACCAATCTGAACTCAAGCCGCCCGTTTTTTTATCTTGACGTTTAATATCATTCGTGGTTAAGTCCGGAGAAATTTTTGTCCAAGAATCTCCGGCATTATAAGTTTTAAATAAAAACTGACACGAATAGTACATTTTATTCGGATTCGTCGGACTAATCGCAATCGGCGTATTCCAATTCCAACGATATTCCGGTTCTCCGACTTTCGGCATTGGTTTTATATCGTTTTGCGTACCGTCTTTTTTATTCGAGCGCACAAAATCACCGCCTTGCGATTCCGAAAAAACAATATTTTTATCCGTCGGACTCGGAAAAACATAAAACCCGTCGCCACCGGAAGACATATTCCAATCTTGATTTTTAACGCCACTGCCTGTTTCATTCGGCGCATACCAGGAACCGTTATCCTGCAAACCACCGTAAACATTGTAAGGCTCTTCGTTGTCAACAGCGACTTGATAAAATTGCGCGAGCGGTAAATCCATGCAATGTTTCCAAAGATACCCGCCGTCGGCAGAAATATAAACCCCACCGTCGCAACCAAGAATAATATTTTTCGGATTTTTCGGATGAATATAAAAGGCGTGCATATCGGAATGTACACCCGAACCAATTTGACGAAAAGTATTACCGCCGTCTTCACTGATAATACCTTGCAATCCGGCTTTAATTAATTTTTTTTCGTCTGTCGGATCAACCGCAATGCGCGAAAAATAAAACGGGCGCACCGTTGTATTAAAATCGCCGTTGGTACGCAGCCAATTTTTTCCACCGTCAATTGTTTTATAAATGCCTTTTTCGGTTTGCTTTTCGCACTCGATACTCAGATACATCGTTTTCGGATTCGACGGAGCAAAAGCGATACCGATACGACCGAGCGTACCGGAAGGCAAACCGCTGCCTTCAACTTTATTCCAAGTTTTGCCGGCATCCATTGTTTTATATAATCCGGAACCTTTTCCGCCGGAATTAAAAAAATCCGGTCGGCGACGATGTTCCCACATCGCACAATATAAAACATCCGGATTACTCGAATCCATTGCCAAATCAGCCGCGCCGGTTTTTTCGTTGAGGTAGAAAATTTTTGTCCAAGTTGTGCCGAAGTCCGTTGTTTTATAAATACCGCGTTCGTCCGAATCGCTCCACAAAGCACCTTGCACCGCAACATAAACCGTTTTTGAATCACGCGGATCAATTTGAATATTAGCAATCCGTTCCGTTGTCGGCAAACCTTTAAACTCCCAAGTAGAACCGCCATTGCGCGAAACATACATACCCGTTCCGACGCTTACAGAGTTACGCACCCAAGGTTCACCCGTTCCGACCCAAACGGTATCCGGATGATTTTGATCCACGCGAATTTTTCCGATACTTTGCGGATAATCATCAAAAATTGGACGAAAACTTGCGCCGCCGCTGATGCTTTTCCAAACACCGCCGTTTGCCGCACCGATATAAAAAACCGCCGGATCGCTGTTCACACCCTCCACATCACTCACACGACCGGACATTACTGCCGGTCCGAAGAACGCACACGCAATCCGCCGAAACTTACAGAACGTGCTTGGCTTTCCGGTTTTATTTCCGGATTTTGCGCGAAAGTAAAAACGGCAATGAACATTGCCGACAGAAACATACAAGTAAATTTATTTGTCATTTTGATTTAGATAATGGTAAAATGCTAATTGTAGACAAAAATATGTCGGTGATTTTATAAAATCACGCTAACTTCCATAAAGTTTTTGAACGTACCAAATTTTTACGCAAAATATTCGACGGAAGTAATGAAAAATCGGACGAGGACATGAAACTCGCCTGTACAAATACTTTGTTACCCTATACTACTTTTGTTTGACAAAAGCAGCAAAACATTTTTGAATTGTAAGTTGCTCAGGAAGAATTTTTAAAGAACCAAATAATTTTTAAAAAAATTTAATCAAATGATTGACAAGTT
>JAYTNA010000603.1:0-1826 GCA_043748865.1 Saprospiraceae bacterium | reverse complement strand
CAGCTAACTCATACACAAGTGCGTGGATGTGCGGAATGTCTTTTCTTGTCGCTTTGCGAATACTTATATTTTTCATTTATTGTTCGTTATCGGTTATTCGTTATTCGTTATCATTGCTATTGAAAGAATTAAAAGTTTAATCAAACTTTGCTTCCTTTGCGAAAAACTTTGCGTTCCTTACGTTAAAATTAAACGCAAAGTGCGCAAAGGTTTTCGCAAAGGACGCAAAGAAAATTTAAAAAAATGCAGTTGGCTATAAATCGTTTGAACAGCAATGATTATTTATTCGTAACCGATAACCGATAACGATTAACCGATAACCGACAACAATCATTGTTTTATCAAACGAAAAGTATTGATAACTTGATTTTCTGAAACAAAATTTAAAAAATATAGACCGTCAGAAAAATTACTTAAATCAATAGGCAGTTTATTTTCGCCGATATTTATAAAATACTTTTCTATTGAAATAATACTTCCGATGCCGGCTAAAATGAATAAATGACATTCTGAATTTACGGTACTCGATACGTTTAAATTAAAAACGCCTTCACTTGGATTCGGATAAACAGTACACGTGATTGTTGAAGTATTATCGGATAAGGCAGAGGTAACGTTTGCTAAAAATTTTGGAAGTACGGGGTTTGAACTTTGTGAAACAGGTAATAAATTTTTCGGGTCAATTTTAAAATAGTCAACGTTGACATTAAATCGGCAATCAGATCTATTCCCACATTTATTTGTTGCCGCATAAGAAACGCTTTGCACACCGAGCGGGAAACTTGAACCTGAAACTAAACCGGCTGTTTGATACACTATATCTTGAACATTGGGACATTCAATTTCAAGAATAAAATAGTGCGCAACATTGTTATTCACCGTCATCCATTTACCGGCTGACCAACCTGTTAATACGGCAAAATTATTTATCAAATTTGGTTCTTTTATATCCCAATTACTAAAACTAATGCCGGTGCCGTCGGTCCACTTAAAACTATTTTGTGAATCTGCGGATAAACCGATAAAAACGGCATCTGTAAACTTAATGACGGATGTTAGAAAATTATTGACAGTTTCATTTTTAATCACCGCTAATTTTCCGCCGGCATTTGTGCAGATATTTTGTGCATCTGCCCACATTTTTAAATCGTTTGATAAATAATAAAAACTTTTTCCGACGCGCCCCAAAAAACGAAAACTGCCCGTGCTTGGTTTTGCACAAGCGATACTATCGGCGAGACATTGTGATACAGCAACCGGCGTTTCCCAACTTACGCGCGCTGATGTTTTGCCAGTTTTTATTAAAACAGTTGTATCATTCGGACATTTTAAAGAAATTGTTTTAGGCGTTGAATCACCTCGGCAAGTGCAATCGCTTCGTAGTCTATCGTTTATTGTATTAAAATCGCCATCATCGCAAGCATCGCCAATATTTTTTTGCGCTGAAATACAATCGAAATATCTTACAAAAACGACTTCGGATTGAACGGAACAACCGGTCGAATCTACTATTTGAACGCGATAACTGCCTGTTGCTCTTATCGTGTATTTATTTTGCGTAGCGTTGAGTATAAGCGTATCATTTTTATACCATTGATATTTTTTTGCATCCGGCACTGATAAAACATATGCACTTTGTGCAATAGATAAAATTTTTGGCGATTGATAAACTGTTGAGATAAAAACTGTGCTGTCGAGACCAAAACGGTTAATAAATTTTTTTGTAATTGTTCCTACCGAATCAAGAAAACAAGTAGCTAAATAGTAACGAACAGTATCTGAAGTAGGTAAATCGGAAGGAATTATTGTACACACACTGCCGAAAT
>JAYTNA010000602.1:0-1742 GCA_043748865.1 Saprospiraceae bacterium | reverse complement strand
GTTAT
The DNA here is from genome assembly GCA_043748865.1 of Saprospiraceae bacterium. GTDB lineage: Bacteria > Bacteroidota > Bacteroidia > Chitinophagales > Saprospiraceae > JAAFJT01. The sequence continues at coordinate 1,737 of JAYTNA010000602.1, read as the reverse complement.
TCGTTATCGGTTATTCGTTATTCGTTATCGGTTATCGGTTATTATGTTCTTATAAAAAAGTGAACAATAGATATTAGAAGCATTTCCCGCAGATATGCGCAGATTTTTTTCGCAGATTTACGCCGATTTCCTAAAAGTTAGCATCTGCGAACATTTGCGAAAAAATCTCCGTAAATCTGCGGGAAATTTGTTTTCCTTGTACTTATTAACGATTAACGAATAACCGATAACGAATAACCGATAACCGATAACAATTTTTCCAGCAATTTTATGACATTTTATTGATTAGAAAAACTTTTTCATCTTGTTTTAATATTAAACTTTACTAAACGCCTGTAATTAATTGATGTTTCAAAAAAATTAATCCGGTAAAAAATATTATTTTTGCCGCGATTATGAATGTTTATACTCAATTAAATACACTTCCGGCATTTCAAGGCGCTGTCATTACTATCGGTTCATTCGATGGTGTGCATACAGGGCATCAAAAAATTTTAGAGCGCGTTCATCAATTAGCCAAAAGCATTGATGCGCCGTCTATTGTTATTACTTTTGAACCACATCCGCGATTGATTTTAAACCCGGATGATACAAAACTGAAATTACTGACAAGCACCGATGAAAAAATAGATTTGTTGCGTTCGTCCGGAATTGATAATGTGGTGATTGCACCTTTTACAAAAGCTTTTGCCGAACAATCACCCATAGATTACATCGAAAATTTTTTAGTCAAATATTTCAAACCTACTTATATTGTTATCGGTTACGATCACCGGTTCGGTACACAACGCAGCGGTAATATCGAATTACTGCGTCGGTACGAAAAACAATTTAACTATGAAGTCATCGAAATTGAAAAGCAAATTGTTGATTCATTAGATGTTTCTTCCACAAAAATTCGGCACGCACTGGGACACAGCGATATAGAATCTGCTACACGTTTGCTTGGGCATCCTTTCATTTTTACCGGAAAAGTCGTGAAAGGACAGCAAATTGGGAGAGAGATTGGTTTCCCGACTGCTAATTTAGAAATTTCGGATAAATATAAACTTATTCCGCCACACGGTATTTATGCAGTTTTTGTTTGGTTGAAAGGCAAACGGTACAAAGGTATGATGTATCACGGCGATAGACCTGTTTTGAAAGACCACCACAACGTTACTCTTGAAATTAATATTTTTGATTTTAAAGAAGATATTTACGATCAAATTTTGCGTGTTGAACTCATTGCTTTTTTAAGAAGTGATAAAAGATTTGGTACGCTCGAAAGTTTAATCGTACAATTGGCAGAAGATGAAAGAGAAAGCCGTTTAATACTTGCGCAAGATGAAAACAGAAAAAAATCGCGTGTGGCAGTAGTGATACTGAATTACAATACGCCGCAATTTTTGAAACAATTTTTACCTTCAGTTTGCGAATCCGGCTACGGTAATTTAGATATTTTTGTTGCAGATAACGGTTCGACAGACAATAGTATTGAAGCGGTGCGAGATATAAACTTGGAAGGTATTCCGGCAACCCACGGTATTGACAGGATTCGTGTGATTGATTTAAAAATAAATTATGGTTTTGCAAAAGGCTACAATGAAGCCTTGAAGCACGAAAAATTAAAACCGTTGAGCGAAGAAAATCCGGAAGGCTATAAGTATTACGCGCTTCTAAATTCCGATTGTCGAGTGTCGGCAGGTTGGTTGAATGGTATGGTTACGCTCATGGATGCCGATAAAACGATTGCAG
>JAYTNA010000601.1:0-5232 GCA_043748865.1 Saprospiraceae bacterium | reverse complement strand
TTTGTATGACATACAAAGGTGCTGTTTATATCAACAAGATACGGCTTTTTATTCTTACGGCATAGTAAAATGTAATGATTTTTTGCACAGTCTGGTATACATTTCCCTCTGATAAAGCAAACGCTCGTGAAAAATCTAAAGATTTTCACGAGCGTTTGCTTTTTTTATTTCAAAGAACGAATATCTACTGCGAGCGTTAAATTGCTCTGCGAACATCTGCGCACGTTAAAATCTGCGCCAATCTGCGGGAAATTTTAACGTGCAGGATTTTTTACTCCATTAAAACTGTCGAAGAACCAATTATTTTTTGAAAATTAAAAATGCGCAAAGAAAAATAAATTTCTTTGCGCATTCATTTTAACCAATCACCAATCTCAATTAACCATCACTTCCGTTAATTCATTTTCAATTTTCACATCCAAATGTTTACTGAGTTGTAAAAATTCTTTTTTCCATTCCATACTTGGATAAGCGCGCTCACGATTTTCAAAGGCTTTTAACAAATTGAAATACTCCATTTGAGTTTTACGCACATCGGGAATAATTTTCATTTCGTTAAGAACAGAGAAGACATCATTCAAAGCGGAGAGTCTTGTGATAGGTGGATTAAATTTTTCCATACGACGCAATTCGTTGAAAATGCGTTCACTTGCCGTCAATTTGAACGCATTTTCATCTGTAATAGACACGTTCCACTTTTTAAATTCATTCAAAATACGATTCAATTCCAAAATATCAATCGTTTCCGATTTGAATAAATTCCTTAAATCTAAATTTAAAACGTGTTGAACGGCATCGCGAAAAGCCCCAGGTATCGTAACGTTGCTGACCAATAAACCATTCATCAAGATATAATTCGATTGATAGATATTTCTAAATGAATGTTCTACTTCGCCTAAATTTTTCTCCGTGATTTGATTAATAATTTTTTGCTTTTCTTCTTTAAATAACTGCCAAATCGTAAATTTTTCATTACCGAAATGTTTTTGCATGGCGTTAATAATGCCTGCTAAATCCACGTTGTTAAATGCCCATTTAGATTCTTCGCACATTTCGGCAAATTCTTTCTTCGGCATATCCGGCATAATACTGCCAATTAAGTTTAATTGTCCGAGATAAAGCGCGGCAAAACTAAACCGTTTTTCGGAGCGTGTAATAACAGAATGTACAACAGCACTACCCAATAATAAAACTTGTCTGCCCGCTTCAATACGCTCCGAAAATTCACTAGTGACTACATAATTATGAAATTCATACCGCTGCGGATATTTGACGAAAATCGAACTCGCCGCATAGTGCATACCTACCCGCGTCAAAGAAACACTTGCCGGCAACACATTTTTTTCATAAACCCCACTGCCGGTACCAAATATTTCTAAATTACTAGGAGCCATTGACAGTCTGTATATAAACTCTTCTTCTAAATCAATATCAGCCACTTGTCGCGCATAATGGATGGCACGACAAGCATATTGTAAGATCTGCGTTGTTTCCAAACCGGAAATTTCATCAAAAAACCAACCGCAACTTGTGAACATCAAGAGTGCATTACGTTGCATTTCTAAAATTCGTAACAGATGTATTTGTTCGCGTTTAGAAAGTTCTCGGCGTGCATATTTTTCGAAAAAATTTTCAACATTTTCATTGTCCCTGTCAAGAATCACATTAATAAATCCGTTTCGAGTTGCCCAAATATCATCGCAATATTTGCCGGCTTGTTCTTCATAAATTGTAATGAGTTGGTCGCGCAACCAATTGAGCGAAAAACGCAAAGGTGCACGCCATTCTTGATTCCAACCGGCATGACCGCCGTTACAGCCGCAATTGTTGCGCCAACGCTCAATACCATGCACACACGACCACGAAGAATTATCATGAATTTGCAATTCGTATTGCGGCGGAAATTTTTCTAAAAACTCGCCGTAATTGGTGAGTGCTACATTATTTTTTTCTTCAATGAAGTTTAAACAATCTGCTAAAGCCATTTCACCTTTTTTATGATGGTGTCCATAACTTTCACCGTCAGTAGCAATATGTGCCAACTGAGGTTCATCGTTGTTATCAAATTTTTTAATGAATCGATTGGCAAAATCTTTGCCGCTGTTCAATAAACCCTCAAACGCAACACCTTGAGCGATTGTACCGTCATAAATAAAAACAGCGATGGATTTTCCGGAAGGAAGTTTCACTTGGTATGCGCGACGCGTATCTATCGAATTCGTGTTTACATGCGTCCAATCATGACTGTTAAAATGCTTAATAGCTTTTGCTTGGCGTGGTGCAAGAATAGTATATTTAATCTCATGTTCTGCCAAAACTTCCAAAGTTTCTAAATTAACAGCCGTTTCTGCCAACCACATACCCTCCGGATAGCGGTGAAAGCGGTGCTGAAAATCTTTTATACCCCAAATAACCTGCGTTTCTTTATCTTCTTTATTTGCTAAAGGCATAATAAGGTGGTTATACACCTGTGCCACAGCAGAACCATGTCCAGAAAATCTTTTTAGGCTATCTCTATCCGCTTGTTGAATAAGTTCATACGTTTCCGGATCTTTAATTTCTATCCACGACAATAAAGTAGGTCCGTAATTGAAACTGATTCGAGAATAGTTATTGACGATATTTATAATTTTTGAATCCTTATCCAGAATGCGTGCCGAAGTATTCGTAGCGTAACATTCAAAATTGATTCGATCATTCCAATCATGAAAAGGTTGGGCAGATTCTTGCAACTCAACACTTTCCAACCAAGCATTTTCTCGCGGCGGTTGATAAAAATGACCGTGAATACAGACGTATTTATTGTTCATAAAAAAAAATTTTAGCTATAAGCTATCAGCTATCTGATGTTAAATAATTGCTAAATGACGGCTGATGGATGATGGCTTATAGCTCATAGAATATAATAACTTATAGCTTAAAGCTGACATCTTAAAAACTGTAAAGATACATTCAAAGTTCAATTGGGAACAAACTCTATGTAATCATTTGTTAGAAAATCATAAAATTGCGTTAAACTTAATTTTAACGAACCGCGTTTTGTATGTGTCATTCGTTTTATTCGTATATTTGGGCGAGAAAAATTAAATAATGATTAATGGTTAGTTGTCAATGATTTTTTTATTGTTGACCTTAATCATTGATAATTAACCGGTATTATAATCATGCGTCAATATCTTTTATCTCTTTTATCCGGCATCATCATTTGTGCATTTGGCACTAAAATGACCGCACAACAAATTACGCCACCATCGGCGAAAGATAATAGTGCAGTTCAATTCAGCGGAGTCATCGTAACGGAAGAAGCCGGCAGAATGGTTCCTGTTCCTTACGCCGGTATTTACATTGCAAAAAGAAAAGTAGGTACAACTGCAAACTATCAAGGTTTTTTTAGTATTGTGGCGGAAAAGGGTGAAAAAGTAACCTTTTCGGCATTGGGTTTTCATAAAAAGAATTTTAAAGTTCCCGATTCTTTGCGCGATGATCGCTATTCGATGGTGCAAATACTCAGTAGAGATACAATTTTATTGGATGAAGCCGTAATTTTTCCATGGCCTAATCGCGATCATTTGAAATCTGAATTTTTGGCGATGAACGTGACCAATGAATTGGAAAAACGCGCCATGCAGAATTTGGCGAAAGAGACGATGGAAAAAGTACGCGAGGCAACACCGCATGACGGGAGAGAAACCGGCTCGATGTATTTGCGTCAACAAGCGAGTAATTATTACTACTACGGTCAAGCACCGCCAATGAATATTTTCAATCCGTTAGCTTGGGGTAAATTTTTCCAAGCATGGAAAAACGGCGATTTCAAGAAAAAGAAATCAGGTTCAGACGACGATAATTATCAACCGCCAATTCCGGTTGATAATAATTAGTGTTTGATGTAAAGTTTTTTGAGAATCGAATCTCTAATCAACCCAATCAAATGAATAAATTTATAAATCCCCTTGACCCAGACAATGAGTGTATAAAGATCATGCTCGAAAATTGGATTAGAAAAAATTTATTTTTGAACGATACTTCCAGCGTATTTGTTCATGAGCAAGCCTGTAGCGAACCGTCTTGTTTATTCGCCGAAACTATCATCTCCGTTGAACAAGAAAAAGTCGCCAAAACTTTTATTATTGCCAAGCCTTTAACTTTTGTGCGTGAACGCGATATACGAACTATGCTAGAGATAACTAACAAACATCAATCAAGACACAGCCATTAAAGATTACAGGTTATGAATTATGGGTTATGAATCTTATTTAAAAACTAAATGAGAGTAAGTGCTGTTTAACATTCGGTAATCAGACAAAAAAATAACCAATAACCAATACCTATGATTATTCATTGGTTTCGACGCGATTTGCGTTTGATTGATAATGCGGCTTTGTATCACGCACTGAAATCCGGTGAGCCGGTACTTCCGATTTTTATTTTTGATAAAAACATTCTCGATAAATTAGAAGAACGCGATGATAGTCGTGTTACTTTTTTGCACGAAACAGTGACAGGTTTACAAAAAGAATTGGAAGCATTGGGTTCAACACTTCAGGTATTTTATGGAAAACCGGATGAAGTTTGGCGTGAAATTTTAAACCTGTTTGAAGTCCACCATGTATTTGCAAATCGAGATTATGAGTCGTACGCAATAGAACGCGATAATGAAATAGAAAAATTATTGAAAGAACATGGAGCAGGATTTTCAAAATATAAAGACCATGTTATTTTCGACGGCGATGAAGTTATGAAAGATGATGGCAAACCTTACACGGTTTTTACGCCTTATTCAAGAAAATGGAAAGCGAAATTATTATCGGACGATGGACGATGGACGATGGACGATGGAAAAATAGCATCTTTCTCTAACTCTTTTTATTTTCAACCCTACCCTACCAAAAATTATTTTTCTAATTTGGTAAAAAATATTTCTTTCAAACCCATTCCTAGTTTGGAAGAAATGGGATTTCAAAAATCTTCAATTACTATTCCGTCGAAAACCATAGCGCGAAAAATAGTGCTGAATTATGATAAAACGCGCAATTTTCCGGGACTGGATGAAAGTACTTCAAAACTTGGTACTCATTTTCGATTCGGTACAATTTCGATTCGAGAGAAAGCTTTGGCAGCGCAAGCACTTAATGAAACTTACTTGAATGAATTGATTTGGCGCGATTTCTATTCTATGATTTTACAGCATTTTCCGCACGTTGAATGCCATGCGTTTCGTCTGGAATATGA
>JAYTNA010000600.1:0-9752 GCA_043748865.1 Saprospiraceae bacterium | reverse complement strand
CGAGCAGTTGAAAAAATTCAATCACATTCGTAAAACCTTTATCTTCCGTCAAATTTATCATAAATTGTATGGCTTCGTCGCGAGTTTTTCCATGAAATTTAATCCCTTTGCCGGAATCTTGTAAAAGTTTACTGATTTTAGAAAAGCGTTCCTTCCGAAAAAATTGCCCGTTAAATAAATCGGAAGAAAATTGAATGGTTATGACACGATAATCATGTCCGTTATTTTGCAAATCTACATCGCCATCCCATTTATGATAAAGATAAGGACCGAGTAAAACCAAATCGCAATCTGTATATCGCTCCGTAGAATCGCCCACAATACGTGAGCCGGACATAGACTTAACTAAATTTAATTCATATTCCGAATGGTTGTGAATAGGATAATCGAATCCGTTGTTATACGAATCTATAATAACAAATACATCCGGAACTTTAAGCGGTGTTAATTCTTGATAAATATTCATAAAAAAAACTAATTACGAATTACGATTGAAATTTCCCACTAATATACGAAGAAAAATATTAGGAAAAGAGAAGCAGGTTAACAAAATTGTTTATAGGTACTTATTACCGTAACTTTGCGCAAAAAAATTGGTTAATGGTTAATTGGTTAATGGTTAATTGAATATTGATTTTATGCAAGATTAATCATTGTGCGTTGTCCATTGTCCATCATCCATTGCTCATTGTTCATTGTTCATTATTTAGATATGCTCATAGATATTATTAAACAAAAATCGAAAGAAAAATTAGCCGACATCATTTCTATTCGACGATACTTGCACGAAAATCCCGAGTTAAGTTTTCATGAAGTTGAAACCGGAAAATTTGTGGCGCAAAAACTTTCCGATTATGGTATTCAATACGTACATGGGGTTGCAAAAAACGGCGTAGTGGGAATTATTGAAGGAAAAAATCCGAATAAAAAAATTATTGCTTTGCGTGCCGATATGGATGCGTTGCCGATTCAAGAAGCAAATGAAGTGTCGTATAAATCAAAAAAAGACGGCGTTATGCACGCTTGCGGACACGATGCACACACAGCAAGTTTACTCGGAGTGTCGCAAATACTGAACGAATTGCGTGATAGTTTTGAAGGAACAGTGAAATTAATTTTTCAACCGGCAGAAGAAAAAACACCCGGCGGTGCGAGTATCATGATTGCGGAAGGCGTTTTAGAAAATCCGTCACCGATGCATATTCTCGGTCAGCACGTTCATCCGCCGTTGCCTGCCGGAAAAGTGGGTGTCAAAAGCGGTATCTATATGGCATCAAGCGATGAAATTTATATGACTGTGCGCGGAAAAGGCGGACACGGCGCGATGCCGCAAGAATGTATTGACACCGTATTAATAACGGCGCACATTATAGTAGCATTGCAACAAATTGTCAGCCGCCGTGCCGATCCGGCATTGCCGACAGTTTTAACTTTAGGAAAAATAAATTCAACAGGTGGTGCTACGAATGTAATTCCGGATGAAGTAAAAATAGAAGGAACATTCCGAACTTTAGATGAAAAATGGCGCAACCGCGCACACAAACTCATGAAAAAAATGGCGGAGAGTATCGCTGAAGCTATGGGCGGCGCGTGTGAATTTGTAATTCAGCACGGTTATCCGGTTTTAAATAACGATCCGGTATTAACAAATTACACTAAAAAAGGTCTGGTTGAATACTGCGGCATTGAAAATGTTGTAGATTTACCGTTACGAATGACATCGGAAGATTTTGCGTTTTATTCGCAAAAAATACCGGCGTGTTTTTATCGGCTCGGAACCGGAAATGTCGAGCACGGTATTACAAGAGGTTTGCATACAGATACTTTTGATATTGATGAATCGAGTTTAGAGTTGAGTATCGGTTTAATGTCGTGGTTAGCGATAAAAGAACTGAATAATTAGTTATCGGTTATTAGTTATTGGTTATCGGTTAGTTAAATAACAACTAACGTTATTAAGTAGTAGAGTTGCGAAATATCAATAACGAATAACGGATAACCCATAACCGATAACCCATAACCAATATGCGCGCTATTATTATTGACGATGAAACGCACTGTATAGAATCTTTGACAATTTTATTGAAAAAAAATTGTCCCGAAGTTTCAATCGTCGGTGTTACTACAAAAGCCGCAGAAGGAATTGCATTGGTCAGTGCGCATCAACCGGATATTGTTTTTTTGGATGTAGAGATGCCGGTTTTAAATGGTTTCCAAGTTTTAGAAGCACTATCGGCACAAAATTTTAAAGTTATTTTTACAACGGCTTATGATGTTTATGCGGTTAAAGCTATAAAATATTCCGCTTTAGATTATTTACTGAAACCAATTGATCCGGATGATTTAATACGCGCCATAAAAAAAGCTGAAGAATTAGAAAAACGCGATCCTTTACAATTAGATATTCTAAAAAATAAACATGGTAAAATACACGATTCGTTGAACGATAAAATCGCCTTGCCGCATCGAAACGGATTAAGTTTTACGGAAGTAGGTGAAATAGTTTATTGCGAAACGGCAGATAATTATGTACAAGTCACGTTAAAAGATGGTACAAAAACATTTGTAATGCGCACACTTTCGGAAGTAGAAGATATTTTGGAGGGGCAACCTTTTTATCGTATTCATCGGCAATTTCTTATAAATCTCAAACACGTGAAGCTTCTCACCAAATTCGAAGACAACACCGTTATCATGTCTAATGATGATGTTATAACAATTGCCCGAAATAAACGCGAAGAATTTCAGCATTTATTTAAAAGATTGTGACAGTGTAATTATATGCCTTTTTGCTTTGGAGGTAGCCCTATATATTCTGTATTAAAAACTATCGTTTGTTACGTATGAATTAAATTTCGTTTTTATTTGGAGTGAGGATTGATAAAATAAGATTTATGCTTATTTTTGCACCGAATTTTACATAAAAATATCTTCAAACAAGCACTCCTGTCGGTACGCATGAACGGCGAAGCCTTGCTATGATTTTGTAAAAAAAATGCAAGCTGTATTTTTCTTTTGGTTTTTAAAATCGTTGACTCTACTGTTTTTTCAAAAGATTTCGGTTGTGTAAGCGAAACAAAGCTAAATTTCGAAATAATTATTGGAACTTAATAAATTCCGGTGGAGACTGCTTGAAGCAACTGATTTTCATGAAAGGGATTTTCATTCTATTCTTTGTGTCTTATGTATGCACTCCTACTTAGTTTTATAACTGCTTTTGTTGTGAGTCATGCCGTGATTCCGACAATAATAAATGTCTCAATAAAAAAAAAACTTTATGACGAAATAGATGAGCGACGATCTCATAAAGTCGCTACACCTTCATTAGGTGGCATTGCTATTTTTGCCGGGTTCATTTTTTCTTTGACATATTTTACACCTTTTAATGTTTTCAATGATTTGCAATATACACTTTGCGCCTTTATCGTTATTTTTTTGATTGGTGTCAAAGACGATATAATTCCGATGTCGCCATATAAAAAACTACTCGGAGAAATTATGGCGGCACTGATACTCTTTTTTAAATCGGGGGTAAAAATTACAAGCCTTTACGGTTTTTTTGGCATAAGTGAAATACCCGAATGGTTTAGCTTAATAATTACTATTTTTACAATCATCGTCATTATTAATGGTTTCAATTTGATTGATGGTATTAATGGGTTGTCAGGCACCATTGCTTTTATAATTGTTTTAACTTTAGGTTCTTGGTTCTACTTGGTAGATCAGATTTCATTGGCTATAATGGCTTTTTCTTTAGCAGGTGCAGTAGTAGGGTTTTTAAGATTTAATTACACACCGGCGCAAATTTTTAGTGGTGATACAGGTGCTTTATTGTTAGGCTTAGTCGCTTCTATTTTGGTCATAAAATTCATTAACGTTAATCAATTAATTATCGGGCAACCTTATGCAATCGAATCAAGCCCGGCTGTGGCTATCGGTATTTTAATTTTGCCTTTATTTGACACAGCCCGTGTATTTTTTATTCGTATTATACACCGACGTTCACCTTTTACAGCGGACAGATTACACCTTCATCATCTTTTGCTCGATTACGGCTTAACGCATACACAAGCAACTACCGTTTTAGCAATTATCTCAATCAGTTTTACGGTATTTGTTCTTTTCTTTCATGGTATGAGTACTTTTAAATTATTGTTCTTAGTGCTTATGATTGCTGCTGCATTGAGCCTTATTTTACAACGAGCAGTTGAGAGAAAAATACAAAAAAAATAAGCGAATATCTCAAGCAACGTAAAGCGGATTGAATTTAATTTTTAAATATTATTATTAAAATATAAACTGCGTTTAAACTTTTTTTTGTTCCACTTGTCTAACCTTTTATTTAATTAAAGGTTGGATATGAAAATACAAGCAAACCGAGACCTTAGTTTAGGTAAAAATGTGGCATCAAATGAATACATTTTTTATTACAGACCGGCTTGTGTAGTTACCGAAAACATCCCTATAAAATCCGATTCTTTTTATCTCCAAAATAAAAAATTTAATATTACTATCTGGAAACCTTCTTTGCTGAGTATGACACCAAAGAAATTTCCTCTTAATTTGCACCAGTACGTATGGTGGTTACTCTTTTTTTTCTTAAAAAAAACAAATTACTGTATCTGTGTGGTTTACAATGCTGAAAACGAATTAATTCATCATGCCATTTTGTTTCCAAAATTTTTCAGGTTTCCGTTTATGCGCACCGGTGACTTTCAAATTGGAAATGTTTGGACAAAAGAAACTTACAGAAATCAAAATATCGCTCAAACGAGTATTAACTTTTTGATGGACCGGATGCCGACTAAAAATTTTTGGTACATCACCAAGTCTTGTAATTTGCCTTCAAAAACTTTAGCTAAAAAACTTCAATTTAAATCCAAATCTTCAGGCACTAAATCTCCAAGTGCATTACTCGGTCTTGTTGATACTTTTGTGCCGAACTTATAAAATAATATGAACGATAAGAAAATTAAATTTGCGGTGGTCGGTTGTGGACACATCGGCAAACGCCACGCGGCTATGATTCAGAACAATGAAGAATCGGAATTAAAAGCCCTTTGCGATATTCTGCCCAAAGAAAAAATTTCCGGATTAGAGCAATTCAGCGACGTACCGGTTTATCAAACAATAGACGAACTTTTAAAAGTGCATCCGGAAGTTGAGGTTGTGAATATTGCTTCTCCGAATGGTTTTCATGAAGAACATGCACTCAAAGCATTAAAAGCGCATAAACATGTAGTGATAGAAAAACCGATGTCGCTGACAAAAGCCGGTTGCGAAAAAATTATTTTTACATCGCTTCAAAACTCTAAACAAGTTTTTTGTGTGATGCAAAACCGTTATTCGCCACCATCGGTTTGGTTGAAAGATATTTTAAGACAAGGCGTTCTCGGAAAAGTTTTTATGGTGCAAATTAATTGCTACTGGAATCGTGATGACAGGTATTATAAACCCAATCCTTCAACCGGTCGTCCGGCCGCTTGGCACGGTACAAAAGAATTAGATGGCGGTACTTTATACACGCAGTTTTCGCACTTCATTGATCTGATGTATTGGTATTTCGGCGACATTACTAACATAAAAGCCAAGTTTAAAGATTTTACGCACGAAAAATCAACCGATTTTGAAGATTCCGGTTTTGTCAGTTTCGATTTTGTCGACGGCGGTATAGGCAGTTTAAATTATTCTACGGCTATTTGGGATAAAAACTTGGAAAGTAGTATTATTATCATAGCTGAGAAAGGTTCCGTCAAAATCGGTGGACAATACATGAATGAAGTAGAGTATTGTCACATCAAAGATTACGTAATGCCGATATTAGCCGAATCAAATCCGCCGAACGATTACGGCGGCTACAAAGGTTCTGCGATGAATCACAGGTACATCATTGAAAATATAGTGGATGTTTTGAAAGGCAGAGCTGTCATTACAACAAATGCTTTGGAAGGTTTGAAGGTGGTGGACATTATTGAGCGGATTTATGGGGCGAGGTAACTTTTAGATATAATTCCTTTTTAAAAGTAAGCGCGAAAAAAAATTATTTAATAATAATTGTAAGCGTTTATACTTCTTGCCTCTTTAAAATTCATTTTTTTTATTAAAATAGTTTGAAATTATGAGCGTTATCCAAAACTTTAGGCAATTTATAAGAGGCAATAATTTTGTCAGAAAAATCGTCGCTTATTATATTGTTCCTTCCGGTATGTTTGATAGTAAAGTTTTAGAATTACCTATTGGTGAAACTTTTCAACGTAGAATTAAAGAAGTACTTAGTTGTCCAGATAACCAATTTATTGAAAGGGTAAAAGATTCCGGTGTAGTTAACAAAGGTAAACAGACAATGCACAATGGGTTGAAAATTCATTTGGGAAGTTATTATGGTCCGGAAGTGGCACAACAACTATATGCCAACAAAGGTGTTCACGAACCGCAAGAGGAATATGTTTTTCAAGAAGTTTTAAAAAAAATGAGAAGCAATGCAACTATGATAGAACTAGGTGCATTTTGGTCTTTTTACTCTATGTGGTTTAATAGTATAGTACGTAATGCTAAAAACTTTATGGTCGAACCGGATAATTTTAATTTAGGCTGCGGCAAGCGTAATTTTGCACTTAATAAAATGAAAGGGGATTTTACGCAAGCATTTGTCGGATCAAAACATTCAGTTGATACAAAAGGCAATAGAATGATTGGTATTGACGAATTCTGTCAAGAAAAAAATATCAAATTCATTGATATACTGCATTGCGATATTCAAGGTTTTGAATTTGAAATGCTGAAAGGTGCAGAAAATATGATTTTAAATGATGCAATCGGATATTTTTTCATTTCAACTCATTCAAATGAAATTCATTATAAATGTTTAGATCACTTACGCGTAAAAAATTATATTATTGTAGCAACATCCGATTTGAATGAAACTTTTGCTGAAGACGGGCTTATTGTTGCAAAATCAAAAAATTATCCCGGTGTAGAAAAAATAAAAATCGCATTAAAAACATCAATGCAATCCATTTCAAACTAGTCTTCTACTGTGTACAATAATATTAATGAATTACTTATAAATAAGAACACAATACTTTTTTAAAATAGATAATACAGCCATAAATTTTTTTCTTTGACCGTTGGATTTTTTTTAGACTCACAAAATTGTTAAATACTATTCTTTCGCAAGTTAAACCTTTATATCTTGAGTATAGGCCATGGTTAAAAAAATACACCTCCGTTCTTATTCTTGATTTAATCGGTAAAGGCTCCAGCTATATATTGATACCAATTTATTTGAGATTGATGTCTCAATCAGATTTTGGACTTTATACTTATATTTTTTTCTTTATTACTTCAGTGAGTAATGTACTGACATTTGGTTTTGGGACATCGAAAGTAAAACTTTTTTTTGATTATGAAGAGAAAAGAGGTGAGTTGCTTTATTCTATCAATACATTTATAGCAGTTGTATTTGCCGTTTTAGTTTTAATTTGTGCTTTAACAAATATTGATGTGCGTATCATGGGAAGTTTGGTGACATCTAAAAACTTTAATTACAGTAACATTAGGTTATATCTCTTGGGTTATATTTATTTTTTAATGATTTTTAATTTGCTAAACGTTTATTATTCAGTAGCTCAGAAAATTTTAATTTTTCAAAAATATAATTTATTGAGAATAATATTAATGAATGGAATCATAATAGGATTGCTTCATTTTTATACAACAGAAACCTATGTTACTAGAATTGGTTCTGAAGCTACATTGAGTTTTATAGTTTTTGCTCCATTGGTTATTAAATACGTAAAAAATTTTAGTTTCAAATTAAATACAAAAATTCTCCGGCATGCATTGTCTATCGGGCTTCCAATAATGGCGACTTCGATTGCAACTCTGTTTTATACAATGAGTGATAAATATTTCTTGCAAAAATATATCGGGATCGATTTATTAGCAGTCTATAATCTTGCATTTTATTTAACCTTACCTTTAGGCTTAATACTCTCAACTTTTAATTTACTATGGGTGCCTATTTTTTTTAAAGAAAAAAATATTCAAGTCAACTCCGAAAAAACAAGCAAAGTACTAAAAATAATGTTGCTTTCTCTTGTCGTTATAGCATTGTTAATTTGGCTGTTAGCTTTTTTAGTTGTGAGTATGGGATATATTTCAAATTCTTACAGCTTTGTAATAATCCTTTTTCCTTTGATTGCGATTTCTTCAATTTTAGATTGCATATCGCAGTTGTACAACAATTTTGTTGTACTCTTTGAAAAAACGGCATTTACATTGATTTTAACTTTGGTATTAAGCGTTTTAGTGTACGCCTTGAATCACTATTTGGTACCCCTTTATGGCGTTTATTCTACAGTGGGCATATTAATATTTTTATCCGCCATCCGATTTTCCGCACTTTTTTTATTTGCTAAGATTAATATACAAAAAAATATATTTTCACAAAACTCGCTGATACTTTAATTTATTTCTCATTCCTTATCTCTAAAATTAAATTAACTGTAGTTTTATGTACCCAATTCGATCTTTTATACCAGAATACAAAAGCGTAGCTCAACTTTTTAAGATAAACCAATATTTGGACAGTTTAAATTATAAATTATTTAGTACTTAAAACTTAATTCATATTGAAACAGGTCGCTTAGATTGGGGCAATGCTATTTTTATTAGATTTTCGAAATAATATAAAATAAAGTTTTGCATATGATTTTTAATTCTCTTGAGTTTCTTATATTTTTCATCATTTTTATAATAGTATGGACATTTGTTAAGAAAAAGGATAACAGCAGGTGGATAGCGATAGTTTTATTTTCTTTGGTTTTTTATGGTTGGTGGGACTGGAGATATATTATTTTATTGATTTTTACGGGAACGCTCGACTTTTTCTGCGCCATTTTAATCGAAAAATATAATAAATTTTCAAGGTCGATACTAATTGTGTCCATTTTATGTAATATAGGCGTATTGGGTTATTTTAAATATTTTTACTTTTTAGCTTCAAATTTTAATTTTTTATTTGGCTATTTTCATATAACTCAATATGAATTTCGGCTGCAAAATATTATTCTTCCGTTAGGTATAAGTTTTTATACATTTCAATCAATTAGCTATACTGTCGATGTTTATCGAAAAGAGTTAAAGCCTACTTATAATATTTTTCATTTTTTTTCGGCAATAACTTTCTTTCCTCATTTGGTAGCGGGACCTATAATGCGTTCCGCAAAACTATTACCGCAATTATTAACTTACAAATCTCCAAATAGTCAAGAAAAATGGTGGGCACTGAATCAAATCGTGCATGGTTTTTTTAAAAAAATGGTAATTGCGGACAACTTAGCATTTTGTGTAAACGAATCATTTGCAGGTCGAGTTGGAACAAATAATTTTTTAAATTGGTCCGCTATCGTATTTATGTTTGCTATGCAAATCTATTGCGATTTCAGTGGCTACAGTGATATAGCCAGGGGTACAGCAAAGTTATTGGGGTACGATTTTTCTATAAACTTTAACCATCCCTATTTTTCAACATCTTTAAGAGAATTCTGGACACGGTGGCATATTTCTTTATCTTCATGGTTTCGAGATTATGTATTTATTCCGTTAGGCGGGTCAAGAACTAAAAATATATTGCTGTATAGGAATTTATTCTTAACGATGACTTTATCCGGATTATGGCATGGTGCAGCTTGGACATATATAGCATGGGGGGTATATCATGGCATAATTCAAATATTTGAGAGAATAAC
>JAYTNA010000599.1:0-6728 GCA_043748865.1 Saprospiraceae bacterium | reverse complement strand
TATATTTCTACGCCCGAAGAGCAAACGGAATTACAAACTCAAATATATACGCGCATTCAGGAAGAACCCAAGAATGCTGCATATCCGGAATTGATGTCGTGGTTTTTTCTTCAAAAAAAAGATTATAAAAATGCTTTTCGCCAACTCAAATCCGTTGACCGCATTAATAACGAAGACGGTAGGCGTGTTTTTGATTTAGCTGTAATTGCCGAAGGCGATCACGATTACGATGCCGCGATTGATGGTTATAATTATGTTTTAACTGAAAAAGGTCGCTCGAATCTTTATTTTATTGAAGCCAAACGCAATGCACTCGCTTGCAAAAGAAAAAAATTAACGGAAGGATTTGGTTTCACCAACGAAGAATTGAAAGCCGTTGAAAAAGATTATGAATCTTTTCTTGATGAAGTCGGACGCAACAACCGTACGGCAAGTATCATCGCAGAACTTGCGGACCTCGAAGCATTTTATTTAAAAGATTTGAATAAAGCGATTGCACTTTTAGATGAAACTATTAATTATCCGATGATAGACAGAGACGTACAATCTCGCGCAAAATTAAGTCTTGGGGATTTTTATCTCGTGAAAGGCGAGCGTTGGGAAGCGACACTTTTATATTCGCAGGTAGATAAATTGTACAAAGATGATGCACTCGGACATGAAGCGCGTTTTAAAAATGCAAAGTTGGCGTATTATTTCGGCGATTTTGATTGGGCGAAAGCACAATTCGATGTTTTAAAAGCCTCTACATCAAAACTGATTTCTAACGATGCGATTGATATGAGTGTGTTCATTATGGATAATACCGGTTTAGATTCTACAACTGCCGCACTTAATATTTATGCGCAAGCTGAATTGTTGGTGTTTCAAAATCGCTACGATGCTGCTTTCATCAAACTTGATTCGATAGATATGTTATTCCCCAAACACGCACTTGCCGATGATGTTTTGTATTTGCGTGCACAGATTTATAAAAAATTGCGTCAATACGATAAAGCCATCGCTGCTTATAATAAAATTATATCGGAATACAAAGAAGATATACGCGCCGATAACGCACTTTTTGAAATGGCTGAACTTTATGAAACACGCTTGAATGATAAACTCAAAGCTAAAGAACTTTACGAAAAACTTTTTACCGATTTTTCAAACAGTACGCTCGCTGTTGAAGCGCGAAAACGGTTCAGAAATTTGCGCGGAGATAAATTGAAAGAAGGTTAAGGACAATGGACGATGGACGATGGACAATAGAGAGTTATAAAAATAAAAATGCGTGAAGAAATTTATTTTCTTCACGCATTTTTATTTTATCAAAAAAGATTTTCATTTTTTTAGTTGTCTATTGTCCATCGTCTATTGTCCATTGTCTAAGAATCATATCTTGTTTTAAATTTTTTCTTCAATGCCAACATCTCATCTCTAAATTGCGCGGCGGAAATAAAATCTAATTCTTTTGCCGCTTCTTTCATTTTCTTTTCCGTTTGAGCAATCATTTTTTCAAATTGTTCTTTGCTCATATAATCAACTATCGGATCGGCGGCAGTAGAAATATCATCTTGCTCGATATAAACATTCATTTTTTTGCCGCGAATATCGAGAATAGAACTTTGTTCTAAAATTTGTTCGCGTGTGCGCGATACGGTTGTCGGTACGATATTGTGCAGCGTGTTATATTGCATTTGAATCGCACGGCGTCGCGTAACTTCATCCATGGTGCGTTGCATTGAAGCAGTGATTTTATCGGCATAAAAAATAACGAGACCATTTGAATTACGTGCCGCACGTCCGGAAGTTTGTGTCAATGAACGCTCGTTACGCAAAAATCCCTCTTTATCTGCATCAATAATAGCGACGAGTGATACTTCCGGCAAATCTAAACCTTCGCGCAAAAGATTGACACCGACCAAAACATCGAAATCGCCGAGACGCAAATCGCGCAAAATTTCTACGCGCTCCATCGCGTCTATTTCCGAGTGAATGTAACGCACCTTTACGTTAACTTTCGCCAAATATTTTGAAAGTTCTTCCGACATTCTTTTAGTCAACGTAGTGACTAAAACCCGCTCTTTGCGTTCAATGCGTTTTTGAATTTCTTCCAACAAATCATCAATTTGATTTATTGAAGGACGCACTTCAATCGGTGGATCGAGTAAACCGGTCGGGCGCACAATTTGCTCAACGACAACACCTTCCGTCGTTTCCATTTCATAATCTGCCGGCGTTGCAGAAACAAAAATCACCTGATTAATCAACGTTTCGAACTCCGAAAAACTTTGCGGACGGTTGTCCATCGCACTCGGTAAACGAAAACCGTAACTGACTAAATTTTGTTTTCGCGCTCTGTCGCCACCCCACATCCCGCGTATTTGCGGCATCGTTACGTGACTTTCATCAACGAACATAATGTAATCTTCCGGAAAATAATCGAGCAAACAAAACGGACGATTCCCTTGTTCTCGTCGGTCAAAAAAGCGTGAATAGTTTTCTATACCTTGACAATATCCCAATTCTTTTATCATTTCTAAATCAAACGTCGTACGCTCTAAAATGCGTCTCGCTTCTTGGTCTTTTCCTTCTCTGTAAAAATATTTCACCTGCTCATCCATTTCTTGTTTAATCTGCTCCAAAATTTGGTCAATTTTATCACGCGGTGCAACATACAAATTGGCAGGAAAAACAGCAGCAACATCCACTTTTTCGATGCGTTTGCCGGTAGTCAAATCGAAACTTTCTAATTTTTCAATTTCATCACCTAAAAATGTGATGCGATAGCCATAATCCACATAAGGTAAATTAATTTCAACGGTGTCGCCCCGCACACGAAACGAACTGCGTGAGAGTTCTTCGTTGTCTGATGCGCGCGAATATAAACTTTGTACAAGTGCGTATAAAAATTGATCACGCGGTAAAATCATTCCGATTCCTAAGCGAATAATACCGGATTTATAATCTTCCGGATTGCCCATACCATATATGCAAGAGACTGAAGCCACGACAATTAAATCTCTGCGTCCCGATAAAATAGAACTCGTTGCGCGTAAACGCAGCTTATCAATCTCTTCATTAATCTGTAAATCTTTTTCGATGTACGTATCCGTCACACTGATATATGCTTCCGGTTGATAATAATCGTAGTAAGACACGAAATACTCCACCGCATTTTCCGGAAAAAACTGTTTGAATTCCGAATACAATTGCGCGGTCAGCGTTTTGTTGTGCGTCAATACCAGAACAGGTTTGTTCAATTGCGCAATCACATTTGCCATCGTAAACGTTTTTCCGGAACCGGTCACGCCGAGCAGTACTTGAGCGCGTTCACCGCGTTCAACATTTTTCACCAAGTTCTCAATCGCCTGCGGCTGATCGCCGGTCGGGACGTAATTTGAAACGAGTTTAAAATCCATATTTTTTATTCGGAAAAAAGTCACATTTAAGTAAAGTAATTGAATGGAAATAAACGCCGGTTTTATTTCGTACAAATCATTCACAATGAATTTATAGCAAGATTGTCCATTGTACATTACTTACAACGTCTCCAAAACTTCGCGCACTTTTTTCAAATCCGGCATATCGCCTTGTTTTTCCGAAATTTGAAAATAGCGAACAATGCCGTTTTTATCAATCACGATGACAGCACGTTTAGATACGCCGTGCATACCTAATAGAAAATCTTTCAATAAAAGACCATATTTTTTTGTCACGGTTTTGTTGAAATCCGATAATAAAGGGAAATTATAATTATTTTCTGCTTTATATTTACTGAGCGCGAACGGTGTATCAATTGAAATACCCAATATTTGAGCGTCAAGTTTTTCATAGGCACCCATGTTATCCCGTGCATCGCACAATTGCGCTGTGCAAACGCCTGTGAAAGCGGCAGGAAAAAAATTTAGAACGACATTGTGTTCGCGAAAATCTTTTAACGAAACTTCTTTGCGTGCGTCACTGAAAAGCGAAAATTCGGGTGCTTTTTTACCAATTTCTAAAGGCATGACTCAGTTTTTTTACTTTGTAAAGGATATTTTAAAAAAAATTTGTAATTATTAGGCTCTTTTCCGTCGACTCCTCCGGAGTTATTTCCGGTAAAAATCAGAGTAGTTATACGATTTTTATACCGTAAAAATGAATCGCAAAAGTACTTTTTAATTTTTTAATACGCGCACATCTTCCAATGAAAACTTTTGGCACAATTATTTCCTTTTGTATAATGTGCTTTATAGTTGGCAGTTGACAATTGTAAAACTATATTATTTACTCTTATACTCTCGGCACACTCAAACCATCTAAACTTTTCTATGAGAACCTACTATTTAAATCTATGCGCTTTATTAGCAACTTTTCTTGTCAATGCTCAAACCGGAAGTTTGTCATCTTTAGCTTCCAACAACGACAATTTAAAATCTTTGACCGAAACGATCGAAGCTATTTCACAAAATACGCCGGAAAAAAAATATGTAAAAAAAGAAACAAATGCTCCCGTGATTATTGAAATTAAAAACGTCGCTTTACTTAACGGCGATAAAGATGATTTCTCGCCCGTATTTTACGAAAACGGGTTAATGTTTTGCTCAAACAGCAAAAAAAGAAATAAAGGCAAAGAAGATGATATAGACGATTTTAATTTAAAATATGCCGCCTTTGACTCGCTCGGCAATTTATTGAAACCGCATTCGATGCCGAATGTCAATTCTAAGTTTCAAGAAGGTCCGTCTTGTTTTTCAAATTCCGGTGATGTGTTGTATTTAACGCGTGTCATGGATAGAGCGGATGCTAAGCCCGCGCCGAAAAAACTCTTAACCTTAAAAATCTACATCAAACAAAAAGATTCTACGGGTTGGAAAGGGAATAATACTTTTACTTTTGAAAGCGGCAAATATAGTTACTGTCATCCGACAATGTCTGCCGATGGGAAAAAATTGTATTTTGCCTCTAATATGCCCGGCGGATTCGGCGGCATGGATATTTACGTCATTAGAAAATTAGCGGACGGTACATGGACGCAACCAATTAATCTTGGACCGCGTGTCAACACAGCAAAAAATGAAATTTTTCCGTTCATAAAT
The DNA here is from genome assembly GCA_043748865.1 of Saprospiraceae bacterium. Taxonomy (GTDB): domain Bacteria; phylum Bacteroidota; class Bacteroidia; order Chitinophagales; family Saprospiraceae; genus JAAFJT01. Next base: position 1,665 of record JAYTNA010000599.1, on the reverse strand, counting down.
GAGAAAGGCGTTTTATATTTTTCCTCGAACGGCAGAGCGGACGGTAAAGGCGGTTTAGACGTCTATCATATTGATATTGATGACCGAACCGCACGCACTTTTTCTATGGGTGATGCGTTCAATACACCTTCCGATGATTTCGGTATTATGTTTATGCCAGGAAACGATAAAAAAGGATTTTTCTCTTCGAACAGACCTGGCGGCAGTGGCGGCGATGATATTTATCAGTTTGAAATTAAAACGGAGTAAAAATAAGTTAAGCAATGAGCTGTGAATTTTTTATTTATCATAACTCACAGCTCATTGCTCACAGCTCATAGCATGTAAACTATTTCATCCGCTCCTGCCATTTCCCATCTTCTTTTTGTGCTACTTGAACAATCTTGCGCAAAAAACGCATGATGGAAAGAAAAAGTAAATAACCGAATGTCAAAACGACAAATATCCATCTGAAACTACCTGCAGCATCAATACTAAGTCCCGAAAATGCAAAAGCCATAACTGCACATGATACCGCCAATGCCGCATAACTCAGCGTTGAAAAAAGCCAATAGCGATTCATATCCGTGGCTGCTAAACTGACGACGCTGTTCATAAGTGCAAAATAAAGCACACCGGCACCACCAATAACCCAAAATATTATCGGATCAACGGACTCCATGGTGTGCGTTACTATTAATAATTTCAGTATGCTTGCAATAACTATTACTAATGCACCTACACAAGCGGCTTGAACGGGCGGAGTTTGTATTTTTTCAAAAAAATCAAAATGAATTTTCGGCATAGGATAAGAAGGACAATGTACAATAAATAGACAAAAGAAAGACAACGTACAAAATTAAAAACAAAACATTATTATTATAGTTTTGATGGGACGGATAATATTTTATCTGCAATTTACGCCCAATCTAAATTATCGAAAAAATTTTATCAATGCAAAACAAGTTTGTACTTTTGTGCATTATAATTTTGGATTTCAGACTTTAGATCTAATATATGCAAAAATCCAAAGCCAAAAGCCAAAATTCAAAATCTAATTATGAAAGTTACAGATTATTTTGAAGCCGCAGAGAAAAAAACATTAATTTCTTTTGAAGTTTTGCCGCCACTCAAAGGCGGTTCGATGAAAGCTATTTTTGATACGCTCGACCCTTTAATGGAATTTAAACCGCCGTTTGTGGATGTTACTTATCACCGCGAAGAATTTATTTACAGAAAACGCGAGAGTGGTTATTATGAAAAAACTGCGATTCGCAAACGTCCGGGAACGGTGGGTATTTGTGCCGCAATCATGCACCGTTATGGGGTTGATGCAGTGCCGCATCTCATTTGCGGCGGTTTTTCGAAAGAAGAAACTGAAAATGCTTTGATTGATTTGAATTTTTTGGATATCAATAATGTTTTGGCTTTGCGTGGCGATGCTGCCAAGTTTGAAGATAAATTTGTACCGCATCCGGAAGGACACGCTTATGCTTTAGATTTGATAAAACAACTCGGAGAGATGAATGAAGGGAAATATCTCGACCCGAGTATTCAGAATGGTTCAAAAACAAATTTTTGTATTGGTACTGCCGGTTATCCGGAAAAGCATTTTGAATCGCCGAATTTGGAAGTAGATTTAGCTTATCTGAAAGCGAAAGTAGATGCCGGTGCGAATTATATCGT
>JAYTNA010000598.1:0-1947 GCA_043748865.1 Saprospiraceae bacterium | reverse complement strand
CAAAAACCGGGAGGTTATTTATTGGACACGCAACGATGTTGTTCCGCAGCCCGATTCAAGTGCCGGCGAGATTATCTATAATAAAACTTCTACAAAATTTGTTAAGCAAGATGTGTCACAATATGAACAACGTCGACGCACTTATAAAACGAATGACAGTACAAACGTTACAATTATTGTTTTAATTCCGATAAAAAAAGCCTTCAAATCGTTTGAAGGAAAATACCTACACGCTTTTTTTCCTGCTTCCGCTGATATTCCATCACAATTAATTTTAGATACGGCAATTCACCATGAGACTTTAAAGTACGCGATAACTACCGATGGCAATGCTCGAAATATACTTTGCTATTTAAAAAGCGATGAAGCTGCTGCCGATGAAACCCATGATATGGGTATGTTTTTATTTTTTATTCTAGGGTTTATGTGCATTGGTTTTTTTGGCGATGATTTAGCAAAGCAATTATTAAAACATTATAAACAGCCGACAATCGGTATAACTTTTTTTCTATTTTTCGCAGGCTTGTTGCGCATCATTATTTATTTAATTCAAACACGTGCTTGGCTGCCGACTTTAAAAATATCTGTGGGTGATAGTGCGGGTATATTCATATCCTCGTTGCCGCAACTTTGGATTGATACTCTATTTTGTTTTTGGATAGCTATTTTCCTCAATCGCCATTTAGTAATTGCACACAGTGCTAATTTAGAAATATGGAAAAGGGCTGTACTCTCTCCTATTTACTATATTGTTATTGTTTGGTTAAATATCAGTGCCATCGGTATTTTCGATGATTTGGTGACGACTTCAACCGGTATCATTACTTTCGATAGTTTAACGGAATTTAATTTACGCAGTGTTTCGGCTTTATGTGCGGTGAGTATTTTTATGTTTTCCGTTTTTCTTATCAGCGAACGCATGGTACGTTTAGCCGGAAGTTTAAATTTATCAACGGCTTTTCAAATTTCTGCCGCTATCGAAGCATGTCTTCTTGGTTGGGTAACTTTCGAAATGCTGAACCTGCACCATGATTTGCCGAATTGGGTTTATGTATCTTACATAAGTGCGTACATTATATTCATGCATTTGTTTGTGATGGAAAAACGCCCGACTATCGTTTGGTTAGTTACTTGGTTGGTATTGTTTTCTTTTGCAGAATCTTTTTTTATTGCACATTTTAATGAAGTCAAAGAAAAAAGTATGTTCGTCAGCTACGCTAAACGCCTATCGGTACCGCGTGATTCTTTGGCAGAACGTTATATTTTAATTTTAAAAAGAAGTATAGAAAACGATCCAATTATTAAAGCCGGCTTGATGAGTGATGAAATAAGAGAAGAAAGTAATTTTATCAAAGACTATACAAATTTATCCCTAGTAACAACCGTAAAAGATTCGTCTTACATCACTCAAAGTGCCACTATTAATATGGATCGCCGTATTCACGAACATTTTGATAGTATTTCGTATCTCAACAGTCATTATGATTTTAATTTTTTTGGATTTCGGCGCAACGGTGTGGCGGTAATACAAGAACAAGAAGCGGATTTAAAAGATTTTAAAGCAAAACACGACGCAGGTATTCAGATAGGTAATTCTAAACGGTTGCATTTGTGGAGCAGTAAAGACGGTGATTGGGCTTATTTGGATTATGCCGAAATCGCGCAAGCGCGAACGCCCGATAATCCGATACAAATTGCCATGAAAATCACGCGCAACGACAAAGTTTCCGGCGTGTTATCGAGTGAATTATTGTCCGACAATAATTTTAAGGGCATGAAAGATTTGAGCCTATTGGAATATGGCATTTATAAAAACGGTAAACGCACAGAACCAAATTTTACCGGTGTTAAACTCATTTTAAATAAAGACGAAATTCCGCCACCGGATTCTTCTGTTTTTTTTCAGGATAACGAAAAACGCGGCGTTATTTATCGGAGTCACGACGG
>JAYTNA010000597.1:0-9192 GCA_043748865.1 Saprospiraceae bacterium | reverse complement strand
CGCGCCAAGCGCGTCCACTGTTCCGAAATCGGTGCATTTTTTCTTTTTTGTGTAGCAGTAAAATATGCAACCGTTGCGAGTAGCGAAGAAACAAAACTTAGTATAATAGCAGCGTGACCTATTTGACGCGGTAGCAGATGTTCCATAAAATGGGTATTGGGTATTGGGTTTTGGGTATTGGGTTTTGGGTTTTGGGCATTGGGTATTGAGCGTAAATAATTATTACCTAATACCCAATATCCAACACCTGATATCCAATACCCAATATCCATATCAAAAAAATTTTCGAAAAAATTATTTCAATCAATTTAATTCCTTTAACATTGTTTTAAATTTCCTTCATTTTAAAACTTAAAACAAAACTAATAATGAGAGACTTTACGAAACTTGACGTTTGGCGAAAAAGTCACGAACTTACTTTAAAAATATACGCCGTCACCAAAACTTACCCAAAAGAAGAAATTTTCGGGCTTTCTTCTCAAATGAGACGTTCTTCTTCATCTACTCCTACTAATGTCGCCGAGGGTTGTGGAAGAAGTACTGACCCTCAAATAAAACATTTTTTTGAAATAGCATCAGGATCTAATTCCGAACTACAATATCAAATCATTCTCTCTAAAGACCTTCAATATATTTCAGAATACACTTTTGCCGAATTATATGATGAAGCAGTGCGCATCGGCAAAATGCTTTTTGCTTTTAGAAATAATATGTAGTAAGGTGTTGGGTGTTTGGGTATTAGGTGTTGGGTATTTGGTGTTGGGTATAAAAATTATTTCCCAATACCCAATACCCAATACCTATTTCTTTCTCATATAAATCTCCTCATCTTTATACTTCGATGGGCATTTCATCAAAATATCCGACGCGACGAAAACATTATTTTTTACTTCACCTGTGACTACTACTTGCTCCGACAATTCAAAATCTTGTGGTTTCGCTTTCATCAATTGCACCGGCAATTCTTTTCCGTTCACATCTTGTAAATAAAAACTGAACATATTGGCATTCTCGACCGGATTATAAACCATGGGTTTATTTTTACACAATTTGCCGGCAACTTTTACTTTTTCACCGGTTTGCTGTGCTTGCGAAAAATTACCGTAAGTAGCAACATCTTTGGCTTGCATTGTAAGTGCCGCAATACCACACACCATTAAAAGTAAAGCAACAATATGAAGTGGTTTCATTGAATTGAAAATTTAAAATTTATTACTGACAACTGGCAAGAGACAACAGACAATGGATAACTTTTTTCGATTGCAAAATTAGCACACAACGGCGAATAATAATAAAAACATTTCGGTTTGGAATTAGTTTAAATTAATTGAATCGTTATCCATTAATTTATAACCATCAACCATAAATCCGGCTTTAACTTTTCATTATCAAAATAAAAAGCATTTTTATAAATTTTAATTTGTCAAAACAAAAATATGTCATAACTTTGTAACGCAGTGAAAATACCTAATCCAAACTTTAAGCATGAAGAAACTCCGAATACTCCAAGTGTCATTCGATTCCGATTTACAACCTTATCAACTGCCCGCTTTTCGCGGTGCGGTAGCACGAAAGGTGGGCATCGAACACGAATGGTTTCACAACCACGACAACGAAAACGGCGGCACGCACAACCGTTATCCGCTCATTCAATACAAATTAGATACCTATAAAGGGCAAATGCGTCCGATGCTTTTGTGTCTCGATCAAGCGATTGAAGAAGCGCATCACCTTTTCTCGCAACCGGATTGGACGCTCAACCTCAACGGCGAAGAAATGAATTTAAAAATCGCCGATCTGCACGTCAATCAATACACGCTTAACACTTGGCAACAACCGTTTCGCTACCGCATACACAAATGGCAAGCGATGAACACCGACAACTATCAAAAGTTTCAGGCATTGCACGGCATCGTTGAGCGCACCGGTTTTTTGGAAACGCTTCTGCATAATCAAATCAGTTCCTTCGCCAAAGGCGTTGACTGGGATTTGACCGACGCTTTTTCAGTAAAAATTTTAAGCACACCCGCCGAAGAATGGTTGCAATATAAACACCGACAAAAAACATTGGTGTTTACACTTGATTTTGAATCAACGGTTTCGCTGCCGGAATATGTCGGCTTGGGTCGCGGTGCTTCAAGAGGTTTGGGTGTTGTGAGAAGGGTTAGGGAGAGAATTATTTCAAATTTTGATAAAAATTAAAAATGGCTGATTTTATAAATTTAATTAAACCTGTTACATTTCAGAAATATTCACACTTCCTCAAAGGTGATGTTTCCGGTATTCAAGATTTTATCTTTACTGTAAAATCTAAAGGGGCAAGTAAATCATTGAAAGCAAGGTCTTACTTTATTCAGGCTATTGCCGATATTTCAATCGCAGTAATTGTTGAAAGTATAGGCAAACAAAACGTAGAGGTTTTTTATAATGGAGGGGGAAATTTTTATTTATTTTGTAATGCTGATATAAATCAGCTAAATAAAATTCAATTAAACATTCAAGAGGCTTTGAAAAAAGAAGATTTGCATCTTTTTATAAGTCACGTAGAAACTAAAAAAAGTAATAATTTTGGAGAATTATGGAAATTAATAAATGAAAAATCAAGCGAAGATAAACTCTTGAAAAATAAAAATTTCTTTGGCGCTTTTAGCCCTTATTCAAAAAGTAAATATGAAGCAGACTCATGGAAAATATTTACAAAAACCCTCACAACGTCTAACGGAGCAGATATCGTTGATAGTAATAAACAATTTTCAGTAGATGATAATAAATTTAGTTTTATCAAAAAATCATTGGTTTTAGGTAATGTTTCTTCTATTTCTTTTGCTAATAATATTGTCAATAAATTACCACTTTGGAATGAAAACCTAAAAAAACAATATAATGATATTAAAGACGATGACGGAGATCCAATTGTAGTTGATAATATTATTTCTTTTGGGATGTTAGCTCGATTTGCAAAAGAGCGTACCGGCACTGAAAAGATAGGTGTGCTAAAACTTGATTTAGATAATTTGGGTATGCACTTTTTAGAAATTCAAGATTACAGCAAGATTAAAGATTTATCTCAAAAGTTAAATAAATTTTTTAGTGAAAAAGTATTTGAACTTTGGAATACAAAAACTTTTTCTTCGCTTAAACAAAAGTCCGATTTTAATGGCATTTTAATAAAAGATAGCGAAGGTAATTACATAAAAGAGCAAATTCAAATCCCTTATAAAGACAATCTTTATTTTGTTTTTGCCGGTGGTGATGACTGTTTTGTAATCGGTGCATGGGACGCAGTTTTTGAATTTACGACTTTATTAAAAGTTGAATTTGATAATTACATAAAAGCGACAAGAATTGTTACATTTTCAGCAGCTTTATTGCTTTTAAATCCGCATTATCCGATGGTTCAGTTAGCTGAAGAAGCGGAAGAATGTTTGGATAAGGCAAAGTCAAAAAGAATTTCAAAAGATGCAATCAACGTTATGGGTGAAGTGATTGACTGGAGTAATTTTAAAAGTCTTAAAGAAGTAGTTACAAATCTTCAAGACTTAATTATGTACCACGATGAGCCGAAAAATATTTTACACAGAATTATGAACAGTCAACAATATTTCGATCGGTTGTCGCAAGGTGCAAGAAACGGATATTTATCAAATCCCAAAGTTTGGCGACTGAAATATTATATGGCAAGAAAGAAAAGAAAGGAAAAACCTCAAGAAATAATGAATAAGATAATGAATGATTTTATTCAAACACTTTTAATAACTGCAACAAACAGAAACGCTTTAAATGCTAAAAAATATGAAATCACTGCTCGTTGGGCAGAATTATTAACACGTAAATTTTAATTAAAATGGATTCTTTTGAAGAAAAAATTCCTGAATTCCTTCAACTTAAATCACATTCTGATATTTCAGAAATATTAGATGAGATTAGTTTATTTGTAAAAAAAAATGGCGGCACAGTTAGTACTCACCAAGTTAGGCGTATTTACAATGAAGTTAAAAAAGCAGAAAACAGGATTGCTCTACAGTTGCTCAGACCTAAAATTGTTTACACCATTGCAAGGAACAAAGAGGATTACTTTTTGAGTTCATTAGAAAAAGTTATTCGAGAAGTTAAAGACGATCCACAAGTGCCGGATTGTATAACTTTTTTTGAATCAGTTGTTGCTTATCATAAATTTCATCACAACAAATAAATGATTTCGAAATGAAACTCATAGCAAAAATAATTATCACAGGCAAAATTAAAACCTTAACAGGTTTACATATCGGCGGCTCAAAATCTTCTATGGAGATTGGTGGCGTAGATTTGAATGTAATCAAAACACCTAAAGGTGTGCCTTATATTCCCGGCAGTTCGCTTAAAGGTAAATTACGTTCTTTATTAGCAAGAGAGAAAGGTTCGATGGCTATTGCTCATAAAGACTTAGAAGATTCTGATAAGAAGATTAAAGCTCAAACTGATGAAAATTTTCCAATTATTGGAGAAATTTTCGGAATGGCAGGAGATGCATCTTCAACATCTCCGAGTAAAAATATCTTATCTCGACTTTATGTAAGAGATGCTGCTTTAGACATGGCCGCTTTTGAAGAATTGTTTAAAGATGCTGACATGGAATTTGAATATAGTGACGTTAAAATCGAAAACAGGATTGATCGCAAAAGCGGCACTGCTAAAGATCCTCGCCAAATAGAGCGAGTTCCTTCCGGAGTTAAGTTTGATTTTGAATTGATTTATAATGTTTTTGATGATGATTTAAATAAAGAAGAATTACACATTAAAGAAATTAAAAAAGCAATGCGACTTTTGCAATTAGATTATATTGGCGGGCATGGTTCTCGTGGTTACGGTAAAATTACTTTTGAACAAGGAATGAAACAAACCCGAATGACCATGGAAAATTTTGAAAATGGTACAGAGGGAGTAATATCAGATTTTAAATTAACTGCATTGTAATGAAAACGATAATTCTTCATTGTAAACCGAACACACGTTTCCATTTCGGAAAAGTTGGTATTGACCCTGATGCGTCATTGAATGATACCTCGCATCATCTACATTCCGATACTTTGTACTCTGCGATAATTAATATTGCTGTCCGATTATACGGAGATATGAGTGATGAGTTTAATGAAATTCTTTTAGCATTTGAAGAAGGAGAAATCAAGTTGTCCTCAGTTTTTTATTGCATTGAAAACGAGAATGATAGAGTTTACTTTTTACCGAAACCTTATCATTGGCAGCGTGAAGTGAAGGATAAATTTAAAGAATACAATAAGATTAAATTTATCTCAAAAGGTATTTGGGAGCAAGGAATTCATCCTTCAAAATGGGAAGCGGAAACTGTTTTGATACAAAACCAATTCAGAGCATTGAAATCCGAGTTTTCTGATGAAACATTATCTACTTTAAAAGATTTTAAAATTTATAAAGTAGATACTCAACCAAAAGTTTTTGTAAGTAAACAGATTCAAGAGGATAGTTTGTACTTTTTAAATAATGTCATCATTGCCGACAATTCCGAAATCGTAACCGGTTTAAAACCATTATTATATTTTTTGATTGACGCTAAAGATGATGATTTCTATAAATCGGCTGCGTATTTACATATTTTGGCTTGTATCAGGATGTTACCTACCGAAGGCATCGGCGGTGAAAGAAGTTCCGGTTCCGGTTTGTTTGAAAAAATAAGTATAAATGATGAATTCGAGTTGAAATTAGAGAGTGAAATGAAAGCAACTTTATCATTATATACGCCCAAAGAGGAAAAAGAAATGGAAGTTTGGAACGCTTGGCAAACAATTCAACGTGGAGGAAGACGCACTTATGAACATGGAAATTTGAAGTACATTAATATGTTAAGAGAAGGTTCTGTTTTTAATAATTCAGTTGAAGGGCATATTTCCGATATTTCAGAAGGAAGTGGAAGAGGTATATATAAACGGTATGGAAAAGCATTTTGTATTCCCGTAACTCAAATTTAAAAAATGAGCAAGAATTATACATTTTCAGTCAGCACAATTACACCTGTTTCAATTGGTGATGGTGCAGCATTGTCGCCTTTAGTAGATTACGTTTTAGAGCGCAATCAATTGCATTATATAGATAAAAAGAAATTGGAACAACTTTTTGTGAATTTTCCGGCTGCTTTCGAGGATTATCTTAAAGAAATTGATTCTATCGCATATTCCGGACGGAATGATGTTTTGGAAAAGATGTTTAAAGATTATTTTCAAATTGACGCAAAGTCAATAGCTAAAATAAGTATTCCTGCGTTTGGAATTAAACAAGCAGAAGAAGTAAAAACAATCGTAAAAGATGCAGGTCGCCCTTTTATTCCGGGTTCTACACTCAAAGGCGCGATTAAAGCAACAATCATGTATGATTGGTTAAAAAATAATGCTACCGGCAAAGTTGCTTTAGAAAATTTCATTTCTTATTTATCTATTCATCCACTTGATTTAAAAGAAATGTGTTTTGTAAATTATGTTGACAAACAAAACAACGATAGAATTAAAGAGAGTGAAACAAAAAAAATAAATAAATGTCATAAAGCATCTGATTATTTAGATTATCTTTTTGAAAAAGAAATTGAGAATAAACTTTTTGGCGACCTTACGGCACGTAAGAGAATGGATTCATCATTAATACAAGTATCAGATTCTCAAGTCATTAATATTGAAAAACTTTGTGCTTTAGGTTTATTTAGGTTGCCTTTGTTTCCAAAAGTTGTTGTTGAAGTGCCTCAACAGAAACCGCAACAACCCAAACCTAAAATTGCAAATGATAATCCTTTTGCTGTTCTAAATAATCTCAAAATAGTTGAAGAAGAAAAAAAGAATGTCATTCTTGAGAATGATAAAAAACAAGACTCAATCCCTTTGATCAGAGAGGCAATTTCAGCTAACGAAAATAATATCACAACTTTTAATTTACAGGTTATTGATGAAATAAAAACTAAGATTTTTAACCATGATTTAAAGTTTTTAAATTGTGAAAATCAAATCTTATTCCAAAAAATTAATCAATTCGCTATAGATTACGTCAAGTTTGAAATAGATACTCTACAAGAACAAAGTATTGAATACAGGAATAAAATTTTAAAATACAATAGTTTCTTAACAGATAATTTATCTTTAAAATTAGATGTCGCAGATAATTATGACGAAGCTTTTTTGTGTTTAGGCATGGGTAAATCTTATTTACTCAATAGTATCGGTTTGTTGATTGCCAATAAAGATAAAATTAAATTTAAGAAATTTAGAGAAATTTATCAATTAGGTGATTTAAAAGATGTGAATTTTCCTGCAACACGCACACTTTGCAGAGAAAGTCAATTGCCTTTGGGTTGGATAAAAATAAAATTAGCAAAAAATTAAAAACTATTTCAAAATGAAAAAAATAATTGTATTGATTATGTTCGTTGGTATTTGCTCTATGGCTTATACACAAGGTATTGATAGCACATTTAATCAAACTAATTTTACTAAGGCGATTAAAGAAGCCAACACGTTTTCTGAATGGAAAAATTATTTTATCGGATTTGTAACTGTTGTTATTTTAGCATTCAGCGCATTAGCTCGCTTTTGGAAAACACTATTAGAATCTGTAATAACAAAAGTTCTTGCGGATAAATTGCAAGTCAAAAAAGAAAATTTAGAAGATATGCTGAAAGACTACACAAAAGAGTTTGACGTAAAAACTAATCGTAAAATTCACATCATCAGCAGTATTTCTGATCCGACCATCGCAAGTGTTCGAAACGCATTGATAGGTGGCGGTTTCAAAAGTGCTAATCTTGAATTCAACGGCATTAACGACGCAACAATTAATTTAAAAGAAAAAGATGTCGTCCTTTTCAATGATAAATTTGATTCTTCAATTACGGTACCGCAAATGGAAGATTTTATTAGTAAATTCAAAGTGCAGATAACTTCTTTTTTTTATTTTGGTGCTGCAAATAATTTACCGCTTGATGATTGGAAAAAGAATTATAGTATCAAAATCGGTTCAGCGAATCTTCCGGATAGACTTGTTCCCAATCTCATAAATTTTTTTAAAACAACTTAAATGACCACCCTCGAATCAACAAAAAAAGAAGCACAAAACCTTATCGCCAACAACGAGTTACGCGACTGTTTAGAATATTTAAAAAATAATTTGTCGGAGGATTCAAATGTATATTCCGATTTAATTTTATTGTTCGGTCGTTTTAATGAGATTGAGAAAAATGAAAGATTGTTCGGTGAAAATAAAGAGACAGAAAAAAATAAATTCCGGTCGGCTGTTTTGGATACAATCAACGCGCTCAAAGCAAAAGATATTAAATCAAGTGCTTTTGTAGAAACGCTTTTAATCATCTGTAACACCGACAAACGCCAAGATATGGAAATATTCTTTGGCAAAAAATATTTTCCGAACGCCGAATTTATAAATTATGGTGAACCGATACCCGGCGGTGTTTATGATGTCATTTTTCTCGAAGATGAAACCGGTATCATAAATCAAATTGAAGATGTTCCCGAAATCGGAAAAAGATCGACAACCGAAAATGAAAATCGAAGAACCGAAATGAAAAAATTCATAGAAGCCAATCCGAAACAATATTTTATTTATATCGGTAAGTATTTTTCTTTGGGTTACGAGGATCGCGTATATTTTTCCAATTCTCGTTTTTCGATTTATGCACGTTTGAAGGAAATGTTGGACTATAAAAAATATTACGGACATTAATAAGACGGCAAAAAAACCGCACAATTTCGGTTCGTAAGGTTTCGGGCGTATCCGAATTAAAAAAGAAAATCATTCGCAACGTGCAAAAAGCCGAGCCGAACATAAAGCCGGAGGCGTTTTTATGTTCTTGATTTTTTCTTTGTTACTTTCTTTTGTATCCAAACAAAAGAAAGTAAATGCACGAGCAGCACAAACAGTTGAAAATTGAAAATTGAAAGTTGAAAGTGAAAAAAGCTAAGCCGAACATAAAGCCGGAGGCGACCTTCTTGATTTTTTCTTTGTTTCTTTCTTTTGTATCAAGACAAAAGAAAGTAAATGTACGAGCGGCACAATTAAGTTGGCAATTGACAATTGACAGTTGACAGTGAAAAAACTGCTCTGTATTGCCCCGCGTGATTTTTCTTTCTTTTGTCTTGATACAAAAGAAAGAAACAAAGAAAAAATCAAGAAGGTCGCCTCCGG
>JAYTNA010000596.1:0-1167 GCA_043748865.1 Saprospiraceae bacterium | reverse complement strand
CTTATTCTTTTGCCGTGATAACGCCTATCTTTTTAGTTAAATATTATTGACTATTGCTTAAAAGCCGAAGATTCTAACAAGAAAATAATTAAATCTATTCCGGCACTTTATTTATTTCACGTTCCTTAAAAAACAATTTTACAAAAATAAAATGATGATAAAAATTTTTCTGACGACTTTTTGCGCCCTGTTTTTTTCGTTCCTGCACGCTCAAGATTTTAATAACGGCAATACTTATTTTTTTCTAGGTGTACGATTTCCGATTATTGCGGTGCGTGATGCCGGACATTCGCCACTTATTTATCGCGGATTGGTTTCTACTCTAATTGTCGGTTACGAAAAACGTTTGCCGGATTATGTTTCGCGTTTTGAAGCGCGCGTAGGTATCGGCGGCGCGGCACCGAAAATGAAACCGCGTACGGATAGAATGTTGTCAAGTGCCGATGTCAATAATATCGAAATCATTTATACTTATTTTCGCGGCATTAATAATTACGCGCTCGACGATTGGAATAATTATTTAGGCGGGCGTTTCAGTTTGCTGATTGATTTGCGCGAGTATAATTTACCGAGTAATAATTTAACAGGTTATCACATTAATGCATCGTTGAATGTTGCGGCACATACACAAAAAAAATTGTCTGACTCGTGGTTGTTTCAGTATGAAGCGGCGGTGCCGTTATTGGCGTACAGCGTGCGACCGAATTACAACGGTACTTTTCCTGATTTATCAACCGAAACCGATATGGTGAAGAAATTTTTAAAATCCGGTACTTTCGTTACTATTCCCACTTATTTTAGATTCACGAACAATTTTTCTTTTATGCAAAATATTAACGATGGACGCGAACGTCGGTTGTCGTATCAATGGGATTATTTAACACATCAAAAAACAAATCCGCTTACTTATATTTCAGGCGGACTTGGGTATGAGTCGTTGTTTAAATTGTGAGAAATAATTTTTTTCATAAAAAACACACACACCTATCAAAAATCCACTTAATTTAGCAGCCTAATGAACGATACTTCAACTAACAAATTGGGAAACGAACTGACAGCAGAGCAAAAATCGGTTTTGCATTCGCTGCGTGCTTCGCGTATGGTGATTCCTGTTTTATTGGGTTTAGGTGCGGTGGTTTGGTTAGCGTTGCGACATTTCGATTTTTC
>JAYTNA010000595.1:0-6695 GCA_043748865.1 Saprospiraceae bacterium | reverse complement strand
GACGTACTTTTTTCTCTGTCACCTCCACGCCGCAACGGTCACAAACGATACCTTTATAGCGTATGCGTTTGTATTTGCCGCAATAACATTCATAATCTTTAACAGGTCCAAAAATACGTTCGCAAAATAAACCGTCTCTTTCAGGTTTGTACGAGCGATAGTTGATGGTCTCCGGTTTCAAAACCTCGCCATAACTGCGCTCTAAAATCGAATCCGGTGAGGCTAAACTGATGGTAATACTGTCAAAAGTATTACTCGGTTTAACTATTGATTTTTTTAGAGACATATAAAATATTTATGATTGACTTAATAATTCAAAATGGAATATTAGTTGGTAGTGATCAGTTGTTAATTGTTAGTCATTGATTATTTATTACAATTATTAACAACTAACAACCAACAATAAATAACTAACAACTACTCAGAGTGTGTTACTATATATAAAAAAATCTCAACGACGAAAAGCGGCTTCATCGGAGAGTTAAAATAGTTTTTTCGGTACAATTTTATCAATTTTTGCGCGAAATTGAATGTTTGAGAAATATCTTCAAATAAAGAACGCGAAATTACAAGTAATGTTTATAATTTCCAAATTATTTTTATTTTTTAGCGTTTTATTTTTTTTTCTTTTGCTCAACATTTGCTTTCATACTTTATTAATTAAAAAATTTCTGCACATAAAAAAGCGCAATAAATCCAAAGTTTTACCGCGCTTTCTATTTGCAGAAATTACAAACTAAAGTTACGGTTTTCCAATCGCAGTCGGATTTTCTTTGTGTTGTTTTTCTAATGCTGCCGGTGTTAAGAACGGTATTTTATCAATACGCGCCATCAATTCATCGCAACGTTGTCTGAATTTGTTTTTGTCTTCTGTTGAAAAAGAGGAAATACCCGGTAATTTTTCATTTAAATGATTGACTTGCACGCCGTTTTTCCAAAAACGAAAACAAACGTGCGGACCTGTTGATAAACCGGTTGTACCCACATAACCAATTACATCGCCTTGATTTACTTTAGTACCTGCTTTTATGCCTTTTGCGAAACGACTCATGTGCAAATACTGCGTCTCGTATGGTTTGAGGTGTTTTATTTTTACGTAATTGCCATTGCCGCCGCCATGACGTGCTTCTTCAATTACACCGTCAGCTACAGAAAAAATTGGTGTGCCATAAGGTGCGCCGTAATCAGTACCGAAATGCGGGCGATTATAACCCAAAATCGGATGAAAGCGATTTTTGCTGAAACCTGATGTAATACGACTGTATTTTACCGGTGTTTTCAAAAATGCATCTTTCATCGGCAAACCATCTTTCGAATACCAACCTTTTTCGTTGCCGTTATCATAGTAGATTGCATAAATCGGTTTTTCATTTTTTTGTTTAAAATAAGCTGCTTTTAAACATTTTACACCAACCGATGCACCGTCCACAAATTCTTCTTCCCATATCAGTTTGTATTCGTCGTTTTCTTTAAATTTTCGCAAATCAAATTGATATTTCAACGCATTTTCTACCATCTCTGTCAATGTATAACTGAAACCATTATCCACCATACTGTCCCACAAATTATCTTCTACTTTCCCTGAAGCCTCTAATTCTTTTACAATAATATTGCGTTTATGTTCAACAATTGTTTTTGCTTTTAAATCAACGACGATATAACGCTTAGCATCCGGTTCAAAAATAAAAAAATCGTAACCGGTACGAGGGTCACGGCTCAAAACCAAATAAGGTTTACCGTCTTGAATTTTATCAAAATCAAATGAAGGCTTTATTATTTTAGAAAGACTATCAGCTTGCATATAAGTTAAGCCACGTTTCATCATCAAAGACGTAAAAACATCGTTTTGCTTAACACGATCTTGAATAACATTGAAAGTATCCAAAGCAAATCCGAATTTAACAATCGGATTAAGTACAATAGGTAGTGCATCTAATTTTATAATTTCACGCTCCGCAAAATGCGCGATAGAAGCATTGTTGTTGCTGTGAATATTGAAAAAAACGCCGCTAAAGGCAGCTGCGATAGAAGAACTTGCAATCAAAATTTTTACTTTGCTCTTGAGTAATGTTTTAGACGGTATAAAAGCACGTTTAAAAATAGAAAATGGAGAGCGTGAGAAAAGCTGCGTCTTTTCGCTTTTAATAAATTTAGAATAATTCATATATACGTGTATGTGTGCCCTTTTGCTATCAGATAAAATTAGTTATTCGTTTTTAGTGTTTCTATTTCTAAAAATTAGAACAACTTTTTCCGTATTGTTCTTAATTCAAGAGCAATAATAAGAAAAAAATATTATCCGGAGAAAAATTACATAATTTATTTTTTTTAAATAAATTTATTCATTTAGCCTTAATCCAATTTAAAGCAAATGAAAAATTTATGATATTTTTTTAATAAGATGACAGTCAATTATTTTTCTCTGGGAATAAAATCTATCGAAACAGAATTGACACAGTGTCGCGCATTTTTTGGGGTGAAGCGCTCGTCCTTAAATACGTGCCCTAAATGCGCACCGCAATTAGCGCAAACAATTTCTGTTCTGCGTCCATCGGCATCGGGTACGTAACCAATCGCACCCGGTATTTCATCATCGAATGAAGGCCAGCCACAGCCACTGTTAAATTTAGATTCGGATGTATAAAGCGGTGCCTCGCAACGTTTGCATATATAAGCACCGTGTTCATAAAATTTATCGAATTTTCCTGTAAACGGGCGTTCAGTGCCTTTATAAACTATGACGCGCTCTTCTTCGTCTGTGAGTATATTAAAATCTTTTTTGTTTTCCATTTCTCTCTTTAATATTGAATGTGACGCAAAGGAAAATAAATTAATGCAGAATCAAGTATTTTTCGGGTAATTGATTTGTAATAAAAAATAATACGTTATTTTTTTCAACGCATTTTCAGTTTTGTTAAACGATTTAATAAGCATCTTATTTAAAATTTTAATGTATTTAACATATCGGCTGATAATTTCATTGAAAAAAATGATAAATGAAACTGCTATTTGAAAAATTGTTCGGTACTTTGTGCAATAAATTTCATTGAAATTAAACTACATAAGCACAAAGTAGATATAGTACACTTAGTTCTTCATTTTCCTTTTTCTTGATGGATACGCAAATAATAGAAACACAAAAATTAGAAATCGAAATCGGTTTGAATAAATCTAAAATGCCGGCAGATATTAAATGGCAATCGTCGGATGCACCACCGAACTATCCGAAACAAGAAGCTAAAGCGATGCTTATTTCTTTTTTCGATAAAGATACAGGCGATACTCTGAAAATAGATTTATGGACAGTAGAAATGCAAGTAAATGAAATGGATGCGTTTATGTTTTACACTTTACGCGCACTGGCAGATACCTATTTGAAAGCCACGAACAATAAAGAAATGGCAGAACAAATGCATTCATTTGTAAGTTATTTTGGAGAAAAAACAAAATTGTTCGATAATAACGAAAAAGGAAATTCCCATGACACCGGCAGGTAAGTCTTTATTTTATTTTGGTATTTACGGTATTTGTGCCGGATTTCTGTTTATCATCATGCCGGATACTTTAACTTCTTTCACGTATTTACCGGCACTGCCGTCGGGTTGGGGCAGAATGATTGGTTTTCTCGCTTTAGTTATTGGCACTTACGATATTGTATGCGGTAAAGCAGGCTTTAAACCTTTCATCATGGCATCAATTTATGTGCGACTTGGTTTTATGTTTTATGTTTTACTACTTGTAGTTTTCGGACAAATGCCGAAGCCTATTATTTTATTGGGAGCCATTGATGCGCTTGGCGCACTTTGGACGGCAATGGCGTTGAAGTCGGAAGTAATTCGAAAATAAAATCTAAATGTAATTTTGTATTTTTGCCCTAATCATAAACAAACACATCATGTCAGCGGCAAAAACACACCGATTAATTGCAGCCGTATTTCTTGCACTCTTTTTAATTTGTGAAAAAATAAAAGGACAAAACATGCCTTGTGATTCATTAACCGTAATTGACGATGCTTTTTATGAATTTATGCCGCTTAAAATTTTAAATCCCTATACTCAAAAATCGCAACTCAAATCATTAGGTATCACTGATATTGATACAAATAAAATCCGACGCTATTCCTTTGAATTAAAAAGCACCGCTAAAAAAGAGTCTTGCATTTATATCGGCAATATCGAAAATGCCGATTGGTTTGTCGTCAATGAAAAAAAAGACACGCTGCATATCAAAGGCGGATATATCGCTAAAGGAAAAGAAGGTATGTTTTTAAAGATAAATTTTAATGCCGGCGAAAAAAAGATCTTTAATTTGGTTTGTCACAATCGCATTTACAGTTTAAAACCGCTTCAAATTGTCGTTGACGATAAAGATAAGATTGAAGAAAATTTTTTTGACGGCTATGCCGAAGATAATATAGGTTGGTTTCTTTTTCAGTTGGGTTTTGTTTTCGTGCTTTTATTTCAAATACTTTCTATTTTGCTGCAATGGAGTTTTTCGCGGCGTAAAGAGTATCCCTATTACGCCGCTTATTTAAGTTGCATCGTATTTTGCGCTTATCAACAATTGACGGAAGAGTATCACTTGGGTTGGGGTTTTAATTTTGAAGCCTCTTACACGCATTATTATTATAAAAGTATTCTTGCGCTGCCGACTATTTTTTATTTTCGTTTTGTCAGAAACATTTTAGATTTTGATCTTAACCCGCCGAAAAATATAAAATTCATCCGCGCTGTTGAGTTTATTATGTTCGTTTATATCGTCGTAAATACAATTTTGACATGGGGCTATTGCGATGAAAAATTTTTATTTTTTTTGTACGTAATTTTTCATTTGGTATTTGTTTTAATGGGTTCTTATCTTTTAATTTCAATTGTTGCCAATCGAAGTGACAATTTATCTCGTGCAATTTTTATCGGCATAGTATGTATTGCCACAGGATCAGTATTCAGTCTCGTTTTGTATGTGATGAAAGATCATTTACCCGATTTTTTACATCACATCACTTTACCTTTTCAGATAGGTATTCTACTTGAGGTTTTGTGTTTCAACTATGCCTTAACCTATAAATCAAAAGTTATCGTTAAAAACCGATTAGCTTTATTGCACGAACGCGACGCAATTGCGCGGCATTTACACGATGATTTAAAAGCGTCTTTGGCAGCCATTGCAAATTTGTCTTCTGTCGCACTTATCAATCCTGCTAATACAGAAAATATACTCAATCAACTCAATACAATTGCAAAACGCACTTTTACACGCACCGGCAGTCTCGAAAAAATTATCGGCAGAAATATCGGATTCAACCGATTGTTTGCCGAGATACACGAGGAATCAAAAATTTTGGCAGACAGCAGTAAGCCGCGTATGGAATTATTTTTTTCGTTTGATGAAAGCGTTAATGTCTATTTAGATGCCACTTTAAAATATCATTGCTATCTCGTCATAAAAGAAGCTGTTCAAGATGCTATCAATCATTCGAAAGGTACAAAATTATTTGTCAATTTTAAAACACAAGCCAAGCATCTTATTATTAATATCAAAGACGATGGAAAAGGTTTCGACCCGCAACAAGTTGAACTGCATGGCATACAGAATATAAAAAACAGTTGTTTAGAAATGGGTGCCGATTTCAAATTGAACACAACTATTGGACAAGGCACAGAAATTAGCATAAAAATCCCTAAAAATAGGGATAGTATTTTGCACTCAAGTCCCGCATCTTTGAATTTTAAATTTGTTTTTAAAAAAACTTTAATCTTATTGCGTCGCCTTTGGCGAGAAATTTTGGTTGGGTAATTGGGTTGGTAGGGGCGACCCTTGCGGTCGCCCGTGTGTGTTGGTTGCCCATGTACGTTGCGGTTGCCCATAATAAACGGTCACCAATGTACACGGGCGACCGCAAGGGTCGCCCCTACAATACCAACTAACCAACCAACCAACTAACCAACAAACTAAATTCTCATGGACATTATCAATGCTGTAATTTTTGAAAATAATAAACACTACATCACTTCGATTCAACATATTTTTGAAGCCTTTAAAGGTGTCAGAAATACGGAAATTAAATTGGTCGGAGAGTTCAGTGGTGATTTCGATATAAATATAAAAAGCAGAATAGAAAGCCGACATCCCGACATCGTGTTGATGGATATTGGTTTATACGACGGCGACAAAGGCACAAAAGGTATTGAATTGGTCGCCGAAATTCGCAAACATTTTCCCAACCAGAAAATAGTGATGTTGACGGGGCTTGATGATTTAAAACTCATCAAACAAGCCGTTGATGCCGGTGCTATTGGTTATTTGACAAAAGACCCTTCCATCACCAATCCGAAAGTACTTTTTGAATATATTATTGATGTCGTGAAAGACGGAAAACGCATGGTCATCGCACCGATTCCGGGCGACGCTATAAAAAAAGTACGCAACGTTTATAAACTGACGCACCGCGAACTCGAAATTTGCGAAGCCTACGCCAATGATGCCAGAGCAGATAAAATTATCGAATCGCTCAACATAGATATACAAACGGTTTACAGCCACGTAAAAAATATTAAACTTAAAATGGAATTGGAAACGATGCCGGGAATTATCGCCAAACTTTTGCGAGAGGGAATTATTAAGTAGAAGACGTTATTTGCATTTGTAGAGACGCGATGCTTCGCGTCTCCACTAAAGGTACAAAACAAATTGG
>JAYTNA010000594.1:0-1690 GCA_043748865.1 Saprospiraceae bacterium | reverse complement strand
CATTTCGATTTGTGCATCTCTGTAACTTTCCAAGTATCTTATGCTTTTTTAAAACAGGTTCTTTTGCATGATCAATAAGAATTGCTTGAACGGATTTCTTTACTTCTTTTTTAATTTTCAAATAATCACTGCACACATTTCTGTCTTGCGCTAAAGTTGATGTAGATACAAGTAATACTGAAGTTACAAGCATAAAAATTTATTTCATTGTTTTGTTTGTTGATAATTAAATAAAAATATTTCGGCTACCAAAATGTTATGCCTGACGGCATTTTTAATTTTTAATTATCCTTTCGCCCATGCTTCACGTTCGACGGGCATTTGCCACACACTTCCGCTGTTTTCTAAACTTGTAAACATCGGTACCCAATCGCTTGGTCCTTGCGAAAGCGTTAATATTTCATAACGACGCATTTTTAAAATAATATCCAAAGGATTAATCATAATCGGACACGCTTCGACGCAAGCATTACAAGTAGTGCAAGCGTTAAGTTCTTCCGATAAGATATAATTAAATAGAGAACGACCGTCGCTGAAATTTTTTACCGATAAAACTGTGTCCGTCGCGTGCGTCTCTTTATTGATAAATTGAATATTGCCGATATCCAATTTTTTTCCGACTTCTTCTACGCGATCGCGTACATCCATCATTATTTTTCGCGGCGACAATTTTTTACCCGTAATATTTGCCGGACAAACTGCCGTACAACGACCACATTCTGTACAACTATACGCGCCTAAAATATCTTTCCAACCGAGCGAGGTTATATCATTCGCGCCGAATATCGGTAGGACTTCTTCATGCGTCGAAGCAGATGCAGCCACATTATCCGACGGCAATCCCAACATGTTTTTTACTTCGTGCATAATTGCCGGCATATTTCCCATTTCTCCACGCGGCGTTAATCGCGCATAATAAGTATTGAAAAATGCCAAAATAATATGCAAATGCTTAGAGAACGGCAAATAATTGAGATAACCAAGCACCAATAAAATGTGCATCCACCAACCCAAACGCTCCAAAAACATCAATGTTCCTGTACTTAAATTATCGAACAATGCCGGACCCATCCAACCTGTCACTGCAAAAAAACTGGTGTGGTGATATTTTTCAGGTAAACGTTCTTGCAAAACGGTATCGGCACCGTTCATGCAAAAAATAGCGGCAATTAAAATAATTTCAAGTACAAGAATCGTTGCGGCATCGCGTGTAGGAAAACCTTTTAACTCCGGTTTTTGAAAACGCGCAACTTTCAAAACAAAGCGCCGTGCTAAAAAGGCAATAGTAGCAACGAAAGCCAATACACTTAAAACTTCAATGAAACTGATAATGAAAGTATAAAATCCGCCCAAATATTTTGCAAAAAAACGATGAACGCCGAAAGTACCATCCATCAAAATTTCAATCAACTCAATTTGTGTAATTACAAAAGCTACGTAAATAAACAAATGCAGAACCGCCGGAATCCAATTCTTAAACATTTTTTTTTGTCCCAACGCCACAAGCAAAACATTACGCCATCTTTGAGGCGTATCATCTGAATTTTTGTCGGATGCAGTTTCTTCTAATCCTAAATTAATATTTCTATAAATTTTAGAAAAATTTTGAAAAGCATAATAACCGCCGCCGACTATTATCAACAGAAAAAATAATGAAGCCATTTTAATGGTTAATGGTTAGTTGTTAATG
>JAYTNA010000593.1:0-1283 GCA_043748865.1 Saprospiraceae bacterium | reverse complement strand
AGCAATTTACACCGTGCCGGATTGTTGACGGATAAAGTAGAAGAAATGCCGAATATACCGATTGTTTGGCTTTCAATGAACGTACATGGCAACGAACCGGCGAGTTCTGAAACTTCAATGACGCTGTTGTATAATTTAGTAAATCCGGATAGAACTGATGTGAAAGAGTGGCTAAAAAATACAATCGTTATTATTGACCCGTGTGTAAATCCGGATGGTTACAACCGTTATACGCAATGGTATTTAACGGCATCTGATAAAACGCCGAATCCGAATCCGGATGCGCGTGAACACCGCGAACCTTGGCCCGGAGGGCGCGTGAATCATTATTTATTCGATTTGAATAGAGATTGGGCATGGCTGACGCAAATTGAATCGCAACAACGGATGGTAGAATATCAGAAATGGATGCCGCAAATTGTTGCCGATTTTCACGAGATGGGCTACAATCAGTCTTACTATTTCGCACCCGCGACTCAGCCTTATCACCATTATATTTCATCTTTTCAAAAAGATTTTCAAACAGAAATCGGTCGCAATCACGCCAAATATTTTGATAAGGAAGGTTGGTTATATTTTACAAAAGAAGAATTTGATTTATTTTACCCGAGTTACGGCGATACTTATCCGACATACAATGGTGCTATCGGTATGACTTATGAGCAAGGCGGTATCAGTGCCGGGCGCACAATTCAAATTGCAAGCGGAAACTATCTCACTTTGAAAGATCGCATTGCGCACCATTTGACAACGGCACTTTCTACGATTGAAATGGCATCGAAAAACGCGGATAGATTGTGTATCAATTTTGAAAGATTTTATGCAGAGTCGCGCACAACGCCGCCGGGTATTTATAAATCGTACATCGTTAAAAATTCTACATCGCCCTCGCGCGTCAAAGCTTTTTGCAATTTACTAGACAAACACAATATCAAATACGGAAAAGTAAATAGCACGCGCAATGTGTTTGCTTTCAATTATTTGACCAAACGCGATGAATCTACGGAAGTGAATACCGATGATCTTGTAGTGTCGGCGTATCAACCGCACGCCGTTCTTGCGCAAATTTTATTGGATCCCGAATCGGAACTCAATGACTCTGCTACTTACGACATTACTGCGTGGACTTTACCTTACGCTTATGGCTTAAATGCGTTCGCATCGAAGGAACGTTTAGATGTGCAGGTGCAACCCTATTCCAAAAATTTTGCGATGCTGCAAAAACCGGCGGAACGGCCTTACGGATATGTCGCGGCTTGGAAAGATTTAAACAATGCGAAATT
>JAYTNA010000592.1:0-4072 GCA_043748865.1 Saprospiraceae bacterium | reverse complement strand
ATGATGAATGTTTAATGATGAATTTTGTGTAGTTGAGTATCAATTATTTATTGAAAATCAAAACACACTTTGTCTTCATTCGTACACTCAAATTAATTTAGTTATTGATTTTGATTTCTATTTGCAACGCCAAAAATAATAAATCAAATGGAAGTGTTGAGAATTTTTTTCGTATTATAAAGTAAATCGGAAAATATGGGTGCATTATTTTAAATCCGACAAAAAATATACCTTTGCGCGATTTTAAAAGAATGATTCGGATTATTAAAAAATTCATCATTCATCATTCCTTATCATTCATCATTGAACAAAAACATGATAGATTTTGTAAAAGGCAGCATCGCATTTAAAACGCCGACTTATATCGTTATTGAAACATCCGGCGGTGTGGGTTATCATGTCAATATCAGTTTGCATACTTACGCGCAAATTGAAAAAATGGAAACCGTGCGTTTGCTCACGCATTTGCAAGTGCGCGAAGATGCACATATTTTATTCGGTTTTGCAGACGAAGCAGAACGGAAAGTGTTTCGATTGTTGATTGAAGTATCCGGTATCGGCACATCAACAGCGCAAGTTGTTTTGTCTTCCATGAATCCGGATGAAGTGCGCGTGGCTATTTTGAATGAAAGTGAAGTCACTTTTTCGCGTGTTAAAGGAATTGGTTTAAAAACCGCCAAACGCATAATTCTCGACCTGAAAGATAAAGTTAAGCGCGAACAAGGCGACAATACGTTAAATTTATCGGTGAATAACAATACTGCACGCGAAGATGCGTTACTTGCTTTATCGAATTTAGGTTTTCAACGTATTCCGGTTCAACGGGCAATTAATAAAATATTGGAAGATAATCCGACAGCAACGGTACAAGATGTGATAAAAAAAGCATTGCAAATTCTTTCTTAAAATTTATTCGGAACTGTTTTTGAATATATCGTTTTGATTAAAAGCATTAGTAAATTCCGATACTAAATTAATTCCTAATTCCTAAAGAGAATAACCGTCTAAAACAATTTATTTTAAATAGCGTATAAATTCAATTGAGAATTAAAAATATTGAGAATTTTAATTTTTAATATTTATTTCTTAATTAAAAAAAAATCCCACAATCTAATATCTTCCTCACGGACATGAATGTAAAAAACTTACTCGCTTATCGTATCGTTTTTACTATTGGTTTAATTTTTAGCAGTTTTGTACTTTTAAAAGCGGCTAACGATCTTCGATTTTCGATTTTTGATTTTCGATTGAACGACTTAAATCTAAGAATCGAAAATCGAAAATCGAAAATCGAAAATTTAGACACTATTCCCCTCCGTGATCGCACCGGTGATTATCTCCGCGATTCCGTTTCCAATTCATTCGATTTGCGCGACCCATCCATTATCGAAAAAAAAGTTGAGTACGATCCGGCGACGAATAAATATTACATCACAGAAAAAATTGGTGACGACTATTACCGCACACCGACGGTGATGAATTATAATGAGTACGTGCGTTGGAAATCGAAACAACAAGAACAAGAATACTTCAACCGTTTAGCGGGTTTAGCTCACAAACGGAATACTGAATTAGTGGACCCGCTTTCTAAAATAGATTTTTCGGCGACACAAAATAGTAAATTGCGCATGTTGCTCAACTCGGTCGGTGTGAACGGTAAATTGCCGGAAGTACCGAAAATTGATATGACAAAATTGGGCGACAATTTAATCGGTATGATTTTCGGCGACCCTCCTACTGTCAGTATTAAACCGCAAGGACAAATAGATTTAACACTCGGTGCCGATTATCGTTATTTCGGAAATCCGACTTTGCCGACAATTTCGCGCACAACAGGTGGTTTGTTGTTCAATATGGATATTCAAATGCGCGTCACCGGTCAAATCGGTAACAAACTCAATTTGAATACCGCATTCAACAACAAAGCGACTTTCGATTTTGATAATATTATGAAACTGAATTACAATTCTAATGTATTCGGAGAAGACGATATTATAAAATCTATCGAAGGTGGTAATGTAAATTTGCCTTTGCGCGGTACATTGATTCAAGGCAGTCAAAATTTATTTGGTTTAAAAACCGAGTTGCAATTTGGTTATTTGCGTTTAACGGCGATTGCGGCACAACAGCGCAACAAAAAAAATAACATTACAGTACAAGGCGGTAGTCAAGTTCAAAAATTTAACGTCACCATTGATCAATATGATGAGAACAGACACTTTTTCTTATCTCATTTCAACAGGAATACTTACGAAAAAGCACTCAAAACTTTACCGCTTATCAATAGTTTGTTCACGATTACACGCATGGAAGTGTGGGTGTCAAACGACAGAAATGATATTGCCAACAGTGAAATTCGTCCGATAGTTGCTTTTGCCGATTTGGGTGAAACAGACAGAATTTATAATAAAAATGTAGTGCATATTAATCTGGGCAGAGTTCCAACTAAAGACGGTTATTTGCCGGATAATGATGCCAACAATTTATATAGTTTAGTATCCGGCAATAAAGATAATCGCCGCACGGATCTTGTGATTACGAATTTAGAATTTCAAAACCTGACGCAAGGTCAAGATTTTGTGAAACGTACCGCTAAACGTTTGCAACCGAGTGAATATAGTTTCAATCCGAAACTCGGCACAATTAGTTTAAGTAACATAGACCGTCAACAAATTGTCGGTGTGGCTTATACATATTTTTATAACGGTAAAGGACCGTTTCAAGTAGGTGAGTTTGCGGAAAATGTAGCAACGGTAAACGGCAAAGACAGTATCAGTCAAGTCGTGTTTTTGAAAATGTTGAAAAACAGTACCAACAATCCGCAAGTACCGCTTTTCGATTTGATGATGAAAAACGTTTATCCAATTAACGCCTTCGTTACAAATCCGCAAGATTTGAGCCTCGATATATTTTATCAAGATGCCGGCGATCCACAAGGTGCCGGTGGAAGTACGCAAGCACAAAGTTCAAACTCGAAAGCAGAAAAACGCGCCTTGGCGGAAGCGAAAGACGTACCGTTGTTGCGTTTACTCAATTTAGATAAATTAAATTCGGTCGGTGATCCGCAACCCGATGGACAATTTGACTTTGTGCCGGACGTTACGATTATTCCGCGCACCGGGCGCATTATTTTTCCGGTGTTAGAACCTTTCGGAAAATCTTTGAAAAATAATCTGAGTGCAGTTTTAGTTGAAAAAGGTTATGATAAAACCACAGCCGATTTAATTGCTGATAAATATACTTACCGTGAATTGTATGATTCAACACTTTTCAGAGCGCAAGAACACCAAGAAAAAAATCGTTTTATCATCAGAGGTACAGCGAAATCGGCGGCAAGTAATCGCCAACAACTCAATGCGTTTGGTTTGCGTCCGGGATCGGTAAAAGTTTCTGCCGGCGGTATTAATTTATTGGAAGGCGTTGATTTTGCGGTGGATTACGGTACTTCTGTTTTAACAATTTTGAATCCGGCTTATGTATCTCCTAATATTCAATTGAACATTTCTACCGAAGATAATTCATTGTTCAATTTTCAAACGCGTACAATGCTCGGTTTACGTGCAGATTATGCTTTGAAGAGAAATTTTAATATTGGTGCGACGTTCATGAATTTATTTGAAACGCCTTATACGACTAAAGTAAATTTTGGCGACGACCCGATAAATAATAAAGTCTATGGTCTTGATGTAAATTTTACGGAAGATGCGCCTTGGTTGACAAAATTGGTGGATAAATTACCTTTTATTTCTACTAAAGAACCATCGAAAATAACTTTCTCGGCAGAAACTGCTGTATTGCAACCGGGACACGCTGCTGCGATTGACGGCACAAATAACGAAGGCGGTATCGTTTATCTCGATGATTTTGAAGGCAGCACAAGTCCGTTTTCATTAATGTCGCAACCGGGAGTGTGGTCATTAGCGAGCACACCGCAAAAACATACGGAATGGAAAGAATCTAACGATACATCAAAAGTAACCGGTGCTAATCGTGCTTTATTGAATTGGTATCGCATTGATACTTATTTGCGCCAGACCGGTACAGGTGCTACTGCTAATGCCGGTGATGATTA
>JAYTNA010000591.1:0-1103 GCA_043748865.1 Saprospiraceae bacterium | reverse complement strand
TGTTTTGCGGATTGTACAATTTTTTGCCCTAATAAATTAGTGATAGAATAAAAAACTTCACCGCCTTCACGCAAATTATATCCGAGATGTAAATTTTCTTGAGATGATTTCGGATTCGGATACACCATAAACTCATTCACTTTATCCGAAAAATCTTGTGTAAAAACACCTAATTCATATTTAATGTAACCTGCCACCGGTTTTTTTAATTGTTTATCCGTGTAGATGCGATATTCGCCGGGTAATAAATTAATTGTTGCCGCAACATCGTTCACTTGAAGCGTTTCCCCGGTCATATAATTGAACCAAGTGCCGGTGTGTTGAAAATAAGGTGTGGCAAGTCCGGCATCCACCGTAAAATTTCCGAAAACAGTAGTATTTAAACTCGCGTCGCTGACATGAAAATGTTTGAAACCAGAAACATTTAAATCATCTGCGTTGTAAGACAAACTTCTGAAAGCGGTATTGCTCAATTTTAAATCAATAAGATTGCGTGTTACGTTGTACAAACGAAACCGATTCGGATTTGAAAAATAATTCCAATAAATCGGTTTGTTGCACACGCGACAAGGATTGTCAATACTTACATCATAACCTAATTCGCCAAACTCCCACAACATTTTCGGACCAGGAACGGTATAGAAAAAAGCAGAAGCTAATTCGATACGTCGCAAAGCTGTCGGTAAATCTTTGACGTTGTAAGTTGAATTAAAGTTACCGTATTTCAGATTTTTGAACATCAATCGCTCTTCGTCATGACTTTCCATATAACCGACTAAGCCGTTTTGATTTTGTGCTGTCACCCAACCGCGTGCCTGCGGTGCAACGCCTTTTAAATTATCACCGTTGTAGCCCATCGTTGCTTGGTTATAAGCGTAATTATTATTCCCCCAAACCATCATACCGGCATTAACATAAACAGTTTCTTCGCTGTTGTCAACAAAACTTTCTAAAATCGTGTAAGCACCGGGGCTTGTTTGCTGAACCACTTGATTGTAATTACTGATAATATTAACGCGACTTTGATCGAAAGCCGATGTGCAAGCATCACTGCCGCCGCATTGTCTTTGCGTAAAACCTTTCGCTAAATCGAAACGATAACC
>JAYTNA010000590.1:0-6359 GCA_043748865.1 Saprospiraceae bacterium | reverse complement strand
CAATCATTCATCATTCATCATTATTTTTTGGTGTTTCCATAAATCTTGAAAAATGGTGCTGTTCTCTTTTAGATATTCGAAAGTACCGGCATCAACAATTCTACCGGCTTTTAGAATATAAACGTAATCGAACAAGGTGAGCAAATGCAAACGGTGGAGTGATGAGGCAATTGCTTTGTCTTTCAGTGCGATAAATAAATTTTCGTAAATCAACATTTCCGTTTTTTGATCAACACTGCTTGTAGGTTCGTCGAGCAGAACAACTGTACTATTTTGCGCCGCCAAAATACCGCGCGCTAAAGCTAAGCGTTGTTTTTGTCCGCCGGATAAATTCACGCCTTTTTCTTGAATGTTCGATGCTAAACCGTTGGGTAAATCTTTAATCACTTCATTCAGTTGCGCTATACCACACGCCTTTTGCACTTCTTCATCCGTGAAAGGTAAACCGAGTGTGATGTTGTGCAGAATTGTATTTTCAAAAATTTCCGGCTCTTGCGGCATCAACGTTACGGTGTTGTTCAATTCAGCTATCAGCTTTAAACCGTCAGGTATCAGTTTCTCTTCGTTAGCAGAAAGCTGATTGCCAATAGCTGATAGCTGATAGCTTGATTTCGTAATTCGTAATTCGTAATTGCTTGGTTCATAAACACCGCGTATTAACGCTAATATTGTACTTTTTCCGCTGCCGCTTTCACCGATAAACGCTACTTTTTTTCCGCGTTCAAGTCGAATATTTATATCGTGTAAACTTTGCGCTTGATGTTCTGTATCATAAGCATCTTTGTAAGAAAAATTCAAATGATTTATTTGCAACGCTTGCCAATTTTCTGGAAGTGTTTCATCGGATAAAATATTTTTTTGCGCGTGGTAGGCATCAGAAATTCCCGTTGCCGTTCGAATATCTGTGCTGTGTTGCACAATATCTGTCCATTGCCACGCAATTTCGTAAAAAGTACTCGAAAATAAATTGATATATCCCAACAAAATTATTAATCCGCTCACGGAAAAAACCGTATTTGGTTGCCAATGCTGATAAATATATCCGAAAGCAACTACCGCATACATAATTGATATAACAATATCAGCGGCAAACCATTTCCATTCATTTATCACAACATTGCGCATAAACGGACGATAAATATCGCGCACTTTGTGCATCAATTCACTTTCCATACTGCGTTCCAAACGCAGCGTTATGACCGTGACAATATTAGATAAACTGTCGAACAAAGTTGAAGATACGATGTGTTCTTTTTCATTTACTTCATTGAGTGATGCGATGTAAGGTTTATCAAATTTAAAAATTATCCAAATGATTACAACACCGAAACAGATGCTGATGAAACCCAAAGACGGCGAAAAATAAATGATGGCAATAAATGAAAAAATAAATTTTGAAATTGCACCCAAATATTGAAACCCATTCTGAAAAAATCCTTTTAAGGCATCCGTCGCTTTTTTAATTCTATTTATGGTTGCACCACTGTGGTGGTCTTGATGCCATTTTAATGAGAGATGTAGCGATTGATGGTACAATTCATTCAAAAAATTGCGACCCATATTAAATGCCAATCGGCGTTCCATCACGCGCGCCGGTCCGTGAAATGCCCAACTCGACAGCGTTATGCCGAGATACAACGCCACATAAATAGTCGTGTAGTGTATGATTTGAGTTTGGTTATTCTGAATTTTTTCGACAAACCAACCGAATAGGATCGGATGTAAAGCGATGAGCACGTTGTAACACGTGAACAATGAGTAAGTAAAAACAAATTTACCGCGTTCATTGCGAGCGTATCGCCATGCGGTTTGTAAAAGGTATAAATATGGATTAGAACTCATAGTTTTTTTTTTATTTTTTTGAAATTCTTTTTTTGAAATTCTTTGTTACTGTTTAGCTTACTCAAATTAAAAAAACCCGGTCTCGCTTTGCAAACTTCGCGGAAAAATTTGCAAGGTGCTGAATAAGTATATTTCTTTAGAAAATTTTTTACCTTGCTTAGATACGTTTGTATTTCATATCTTTGTCCAAGCGGTCCTTTGAGTGCGCTTGTGCATCTCGTAACTTTTAGCAAAGCAAAGGTAAGTACTTATTGTGACCTCTTTTTTCACAAAAAAGTTGTACTTCAAATTTGAATCTAAGAACCGACTAAATACTAAGTTAACATGGATAAAAAAATATTAACCGTCGGCGTTATCGGTTTCGGATTATCGGGCAGGTATTTAATCATACCTTATTTATTTGTCAATAAAAATTTTAGGGTAAAAACTGTTGTGCAACATTCAGCAACTACGGCATTAACGATTTTTCCGACCATACAAACGACGCACAGTGTGGATGAACTTTTGTCGGATGTGGAAATAGATTTAGTGATTATCAGTAGTCCGAATCCGACACATTTCGATTATGCACAAAGAAGTTTACGCGCCGGCAAACACGTTTTGATAGAAAAACCGATGTGCAGTACGGTAGAAGAAGCGGAAATACTCATCGCACTGGCGCAACAACAAAAAAAAATTTTGTCTGTCTATCAAAATAGAAGATTCGATGGTTGTTTTAAAACCGTTGAAAAAATAATTAAAAGCGGTGTTCTCGGCGATATTTTTAACGTCGAATTGCGATTCGATCGTTGGCGACCGGAACCAAATCCGAAAAAATGGAAAGAAATTCCTGCACTCAGTGTCGGCATTCTTTACGATTTAGGTGCGCACGTGATTGATCAAGCCTTCTATCTGTTCGGTGTACCAAACGGTTTCGACGGGCATGTGCAAAGTCAAAGATCCGGTTCTAAAATTGATGACGCGTTCGATATCCGTTTGTATTACGACAAACTCACGATTACCCTCAAATCAAGTATGTTGGTGCGCGAACCAACGCCGCGTTATCTTTTGCACGGTACGCAGGGTTCGTTCGTAAAATACGGCGTTGACCCGCAAGAAGATATGTTGAAAGCCGGTATGACACCGGATATGAAAGGGTTCGGAGAAGATATGCCCAAATTTTACGGCACATTAAACACAGAAATTTCCGGTTTAGAATTTCAAGGTAAAATAAAAACTTTGAAAGGAGATTTCGGTGAATTGTTTCAAAATGTGTATGAAGCGATTGTAGAAGGGAAAGAATTAATTGTCAAACCTGAATTGGTAGTAGAACAGATACGCATTATGCAGACAATAAAAACGATAAATGAATAGTGGACGATGGACAATAGACAAAGGACAATAGAAAATAAAAAAACTGCTACGCACCAACAAGTAAGTAGCAGTTTTTTTTATCAAAAAATAATTCGCAATTATTTTTTAAACGGCAAACTATTTACGCGACGACCGCAAAGATAACCCATGCGCACACCTTCGTCACAATCCATGCGCCAGTGAACGCCGAGCCAAATACGCGAGTACGCATTTTCAATTGCCATATCATAAAACGAACCGAAAGAACGCGGTTTACCGTTAAAATCTGTACGATTTTCGTGACAGCGATCTGTCATAGAAAAACCCTCGCCGAATACATTTGTTAAAGCTTCAGCTGCTGCTGCACCAAAAGTAGAGTGACCACTGGGATAAGCCGGAAAAGAAGGTGTTGACGGTAAAAATCCGGTACTCGTTAAATTACCGACATTCCAATTCGGGTCAAGATATTTTTGAACATACGTTACGGGACGTTCAACATTATAAATATATTTTGAATTCCAGCAAGCCACAGAAGCATCATTTAAAGACAAGCCGACTTTAACCGCAGCTAAAATTCCTTTTTCTAAACTTGATTTATCTAAATTGATAGCTTGAGTAGAAATAGCTAACCAACGGCACGGCGGAGAGAAAGTGAATCCTAAAACATCATCGCTCCAAAATTCTGCAATCCAACGATCTTCTGTTGATTGCGGAACGGTACGCGAATATACTTCCAAACCTTGCGCGTAGTACGGAGATATTTTATCCTCAGAGTAAGCGAGCGGCGGTTTACCTACTTTATCTGCTTCTTGAATAGCAAAAACACGCGCTTTACCCCAATAAGGAAACATACCGCGCTCATTACCGGGAGGTGTCGGTGCCCATTTGCCAATACCGGTTGGTGGTGTATAACTTGTCGGACGCGGGCTTAAATATTGATCGTGACCGTAAGTATCCGTTGCAGAATAATCCCAAACAGCTTGCGCTACTTTTATGCCGTAATCTTTTGAGCGACTAAAAACATCGGCAGTTGTTTGTCCGGCGTATTGTGCATTCAAACTACTTTCTAAAGAAACAATTTGAAAAACGTCACTCGTCCGCACATTGGCGAAGAATTTTTTGAATAAAGTAGAATAAACATTGTTCACGACAGTAGGCCAGTGATATTCTTTGCCCGATTCTACTTTCGGAATATTTAAACCGGCATAACGTGGTGCAAGAGATTGATAATCAGTTGTGCCCGAAACGGTTGCTTCATAAACAGCCAATCCGAGATAACCTGTCATACGTGCAGCCGGGCAAGGACGATAACCGGACGCGTAACGCTCAACGAGCAAGAATTGATCTTGCCACTGCGCAATGACGGAAGCATCGTAATCTTTTACGGCTTTTACAGATTGAATAACAGCCGGATTGTCTTGACGACACGCTGCAAAAAAGAGCGCGAAAAGACTAAGGAACCCGATTAATCGGATGAATTTAGTTGAAAAAAACATGGGAATTGTATTTACAGTTGTTAAAACATTATTTATAAATAAAAAGACTTGCCATAAAATTTATTGATTAAAAAGCGTAGAAAAATAAATAAAAAATGCTTCAACGTCGGTAATATCCCGCAAAATTAATAGAATTTTATTTTTTCTGCAATACTTGATATTGGGTATATGTTAAGCATATAAAAATATTGTGACAGTGTGATAATGGACTTATTGACGATGAAGTTATTGACAAGGGAAAATTAACTTTAAATAATAAGGATTTTGTTTATTTCTATCGTCAGTAGATCTATCTTTTCATCTTCCATCTTTTGTGCGACCATAGCCAATCTTCGGGTTTACGTCGAATGATGGTTTCTAATTCGCTCATAACCAATCGCGTGATACCTTCCGGAAGAAATGTACGAGGTTCTGCTGTTAATAGTCTCAAATTAACGATATAAAAACCACGCGCACTGCGTTGAATATCAATATAATATACGGGTAAATTGTATAAACGCGCATATTCATCTGCTCCATGCAAACACGCTGTATCTTGATTTAAAAATTTTACCCAATGCGATTTGGGTGAAGTCGGACTTTGATCACACACTAATAAAAAGGTGGAGGGTATAGTATAAAAATTAATTGAATCTTTAAAAGTTTGCGCCGTGTTTTTTATAGACGCTAATGTTAAACTGGTTGAAGAATGTTGTTTTCGAAAATAACTATCAATGTATTTATTTGATAAAGGTTTGTAAAAACCGATATTCTGCCTATGAATAAACAAAGAATATGCCAAAACACCCCACTCCCAATTCGCGTAATGTGCCGTCACATGTATAGAAAATCCGTCGGCAAGTGTTTCTTGATTTACTATTTCAGGGTTTAAAATTTTGAATCGTTCTTTAAGTTCTTTTTCACTCATGCTGAATCCTTTAAAACTTTCGAGCATGATGTCGGACAAGTTTGTGTAGGATTTTCGGCAGATATCTTCAATCTCCGTATCGGATTTTTCAGGAAATGAATTGCGCAGATTCATCATAATAACATCGCGCCGATACCGAGCGACTTTATAAAATAACCAACTTAATCCGTCGGAAATTTTATACAGGGCACCAAACGGTATGAACCGAAAGATAAAAACTAAAAATCTGAAAAATAAATATCCAATCATTATATAAACTACATAGAAAACTTAAAAACTTAAAAACTTAGAAATTTTAGAAAACTTAGAAAATTTATAACCTGCAAAGGTACATGTGTTTTCTAGATTTTTATGTGTCTCGTGTGTTTGCATCTAAGTTAATAATTCCACTAT
The DNA here is from genome assembly GCA_043748865.1 of Saprospiraceae bacterium. Taxonomy (GTDB): domain Bacteria; phylum Bacteroidota; class Bacteroidia; order Chitinophagales; family Saprospiraceae; genus JAAFJT01. Next base: position 389 of record JAYTNA010000590.1, on the reverse strand, counting down.
TTCGCCCCCATTAAAAAAAACGTCGGTGTTCCGGACAATTGTACATTGCGCCACGATACCCAAGTTTCTTTCTGTGTTTTTGAAAAATCCCATTCACGCCGTTTTATGAATGTAAAATCAAGTGCTTCCGGAAAATTATAGATCGCTTCTGCTTTTCCGGATTGGTCTAGACTTGTTTTCGCCCATAAAACATAACGCACTTCGCCGGATGTTGTATTCCGAAATGCGCCGCCATCCATATCTTCAGGTATTAAAAGACGTTTAGTTTCAGTGGCATCGTAATCGAAACCGGATAAAGTATTGGAAGTCGTAGCGAATCCGTAACCGGATTCATTTGGCAATATTTCGTAAGGAACGGTGTTGGAGAGCGACGGATATAAACCCATTTT
>JAYTNA010000589.1:0-3231 GCA_043748865.1 Saprospiraceae bacterium | reverse complement strand
GATAATTATTACAACCCCAATTCTAATTTTTTACCCGCTACCCCACCCTTGCATTTAAAATTTTTGCGCGGATTAGATAATTCGCAACGCACTAATATTTATATCGCGCCGGCGGTCGGTTACAATGTTTATGACGGCGGTATGCTCGGCATTCTTTTGCACAACGGAACGCTGCCGCTTAAAAACTTTGAATGGTCTCTTGCGCCGATGTATTCTTTTAAACAAAAACAAATTAACGGTGTTGCCGATGCAGATTATTCTTTTTTTTCGGGAAAAAATAAAATTACTTTTGGTGCGGGTTGGAAAAAGTTTTCTAATTATGAATCAAGACAGGGATTCTCAAATACTTTATACAATAATGATTACAACAGATTGAGTTTTAATGCTTCTATTGATTTGAATTCAAAATTCGAAATTACCGGACTCAATCAGAAAATAAGTTTTCGACATTTAATTTTGAATGAGACTTTTTGGGGTACACTTCCAACGGATGGTGTATATAGAGCAACGCTTACATCGAACATTTCTGAACTCTCGTATATTGGGAATAAAGAAAACGCTTTGGGTAATACTTCTTGGAAAATATCGGCGGAATATCAATCTTATCTCGACTTAAATCAAACGCGACAACAGTATTTGCGTCCGACTTTGGAAGTGAACCACAGTTTTGTTTATCAGCAAGGAAAAAGTATTTTTGCGCGGCTGTTTGCCGGTGCGATGTTGTTTCAAACAGGTTCGCAAAATTCTTATTTGTTCAATAATGCGCGTGGCAGTTTGGGTTTGCTACAACACGGTTTCAATGATTATAAATACGACGACTATTACATCGGTCGCAACGAACAAAACGGTATTTGGGCGCATCAAATTAACCCGAATGTAGAAGGTGGGATGAAATTTTTGTTACCTTCGGGCAATTCAACAGCACTCGGTTTCAGCAATGATTTTATTTTTTCCGTCAATATAAAAGCAGATTTACCGATTTCGTTGCCAAAAGGTTTTAATATTCGTCCGTATTTTGATTTCGGTTATTTTTCCGACAATCGCAACGCCTCTATTAAAAACAATATGACATGGATTTCAAGCGGCGGTTTGTCGTGGGAAGTCGGTGATGTCGTCGATATTTATTTACCGTTATTTTACAGCGGCGGTACCTGTGCTGACGACCCGAATGGTTTAAATTGTTTGATGCAACAACGTACCAATTTTTTAGATAAGGTTGTGTTTAATATTAATTTGAAAGGCTTGTCGGAGATATTTAAAAATCCATTTTAAAATCATGATTAACGAGATTAAAAGATTATTAAGATTGTTTTTTAATTTATCTTCATCTTGTTTGTTTTTTAATCTTTAAAATTATTGTTTTTTACGAAAAACAATTATCTTTGCGCCTCAATAATAAAAACACCTTAGCGATAAGGGAATTCAATTGCGCCGGAGAAGATTTTTGTAATCACATTCGGTAAAAATTAAAAAAACATGGCAGTTTATTTTGAAAAAGAAAAAGTAGCATCCATTTTCGCTGAACACGGCGGTGATGCAAAAAACACCGGCTCTGCTGAAGGTCAAATCGCTTTATTTACTTTCCGCATCGAGCAACTTTCAAAGCATCTCCAAACCAATAAAAAAGATCACGTTTGTCGTCGTTCTTTATTGGAATTGGTTGCGAAACGCAAACGCATTTTAAATTATTTACACGATAAAAATATCGCGCGTTACCGTGCAATTGCTACGACTTTGGGTATTCGTCATACTTAATAATTAATTTAAGATTTTCAGTAGCAAAAAGAAAACGGCTCATTTTTCAATTGAAAAATGAGCCGTTTTCTTTTTTACAGTTAATTTTTTAGGTTGATTTTGACGTACAAAATAAAAGAGATAATATTATGCTCTGAAAGTTAATTACAGCCACTCAATTTTATCAAAATAAAATTTTTTAACACGGAATGAAAACTTTAACTGCTTTTTTTATCGTTTTAATAATGTTTTTTTCACTCGGAATCAATGCGCAAACGGCACAAACGCCGCCAATGGGTTGGAACAGTTACAACTGTTTCGGGTCTGCGGTTCATGAAGATGAAGTAAAAGCTAATGCCGATTACATCAATAAAAACTTAAAGCAATTCGGTTGGCAATATGTCGTTGTAGATTTTTTATGGTCGTATGACAATCCGGTCGGCAGCAATATCGGCAATCCGTTTCAAAAAAGATTAGACGACGGTGCGTATATTCCTTGGCTTTCAATGGATGAATGGGGCAGACTTTTACCGCAGCCGAATAAATTTCCTTCAGCATTTGGCGGAAAAGGTTTTAAAACTTTGAGTGATTATATTCATAATTTAGGTTTAAAGTTCGGTATTCACGTCATGCGCGGTATTCCGCGACAAGCAGTTTGGGCGAAATCGCCCGTATTAGGAACGAACGGCATTACTGCCGATATGATTGCCGACACCAATTCAATTTGCCCTTGGATGAATCACATGTACGGTTTAGATATGAAAAAATCCGGTGCGCAAGAATATCTCAATTCTATTTTAAAACTTTATACGGAATGGGATGTTGATTTTATAAAAGTAGATGACATTGCGCGACCTTACAGTGCAGCAGAAGTTGAAGGCTATAAAAAAGCCATTAATAATTGCGGAAGACAAATGGTATTTAGTCTTTCCCCCGGTGAAACGCCGCGCAATCAAGCAGATCATGCCACGCAATTTTCAAATATGTGGCGCATGGCAGATGATTTTTGGGACAATTGGGATCAAACTTTAAAAATGTTCGATTACGCAAAAACTTGGGAAGGCGTCGGAAAACCCGGACACTGGCCCGATTGCGATATGATACAAATTGGAAAATTATCGAAACGCGGTCCAGTCGGTCCCGAACGTTTCAGTAGATTTTCTGAAGATGAACTCTATACGCACATAAATTTTTGGTGTATTTTTACCGCTCGCCACTCTTTTTAGGCGGCAACTTACCTGAAAACACACCATTAGAACTCAAATTATTTAGCAATCCGGAAGTACTTGCAGTAAATCAAAGTGGCGAAAATCCGTGCCAAATTTTTAAAAACGATAGCAGTATGGTTTGGGTATCGCAATTATCAGGCAGTAAAGACTTTTATGTAGGCTTATTCAATATCGGTAATTCGGCACATGAAGTATCCATTGATTTTTCTTTATTGGGGCTTGAAGCCGGTGAAATTAAAATCAGAGATTTGTGGAAAAAGAATGATTT
>JAYTNA010000588.1:0-1355 GCA_043748865.1 Saprospiraceae bacterium | reverse complement strand
CCACGCGGTCGGTTCAAGATACGAATCATTGTCTAAAAAATGATACCAACCTATTGTAGCGTAATAATGCGGTGTCCGAATAATATTGAGCGTTCCGTTTGAACGGGGTAATGTAAAATCGAAACTAAAAAATTGCGGAACGGAAATGCCCGTAAAAAAATAATCGTTATCAATTAAACCGTCCATGCGTCGGTAATAAAAAATACCGAGACTAATATCCGGCATCATTTGCGTTCGGTCAGTACTCGCCGTTATATCATTCGCATCGTGTAATTTTAAATCGCTAGTTTTAACGCGATATTGAACAGCACCGGCAGAAAGTCCGATACTCAAACCGGAATATTCAGCGTCACCCGTCACAACACCGGCGATGCGTCCGTAAATACCTGTTAATCCTGTAGGACCCGTTTGATCGTTCAAGATATAGCCGCCGAACAAAGGTGCAACACCTGTGCGATCAGCTGCAAAGTATTCGCCATGCAGTACTTGCGTCGTCGGCGGATTCGGAATATCCACCCACTGCCGGCGAAAAGATAGGCCGAATGAGCCGGTATTATGGTGCGTAAAAAAATCGGACGGAATAGCTGCCGGATTAATGACACCAAAATTATTCTCGTACTGTGTAAAAAGCGGAATTTGTTGTGCGTTTGTAAAATAAAAACAAACAAGCACTGAAAGACAAGTGAGTGTATAACGGTTCATGGATTGCAGAAAAAAAATAATCGGTTAAATGCGCATCGAAAGAAGTTGTTACTTAAGTTAGATACACAAAGTTAGGAGTTTTTAGATTCAGTTGACGAATAAAAATGATGAATTACAAAAACTGACAGGAGATTTAACAATTGGTGTAGTATTTTTCTCTTTTTAGTTTCTCATAACTCAATTTTTAAGTTTCAAAAATCATACCGTATTATTTTTTTTCGTCACATCATTTTTTGGATTCCAAGAAAAGGTTAAAAACAAAATTTAGAAATTAATTAAATTTTCTTTCAATTAAAAAATTTAGAAGTAGTTTTGACACACTTATTTAAATAATCCTATTTTTTATGACATCTGCTACTCTTACATCACCGGAAAAGAAAAAAATATCAGAACCAAAGCGTTTTACTTTGGAGCAATACCTCGCTCGCGAAGAACGCAGCAAACACAAACACGAATTTTATAACGGAGAAATTAAACTTATGGCAGGCGGAACTTCTAATCACAGCTTTATATCTGTAAACTTTACTACTGCTTTAAAAATTGCTATCAAAAATTCTAAAAAGAAATTTTTTGTTGGTGGTAGCGATATCGGTATTTATTTACCGACTTTAGACTTCGTTTTTTATGCTGATGCCTTAGTCGTTTTTGAAAAA
>JAYTNA010000587.1:0-1894 GCA_043748865.1 Saprospiraceae bacterium | reverse complement strand
TATTGGTTGATTTATGGCTATATCGTTTGGGAATTTTCTCATTTTATTTACCATTATGTGGCGCATAAAGTGCGGTTATTTTGGTGTTTACACTCAACGCACCACGCACCCGAATACATGAATCTTTCTGTTACTTACGCACATTTTTTTCTGGAAGCACCTTATGCAGATATTATTCGCACATCTATTTGTCTTTTATTGGGCGTAAATGTACCGCTTTTGTTTTTAATTATGTTTATTGACGGCACCTGGGGTGCATTCATTCATATCGGCGAAAATGTATTGAAAGATGCACGGCTGGGATTTTTAAATAAATTGATACTCACGCCTTCGCATCACAGAGTACATCATGCGCGAAATCCGCTGTATATGGATACTAATTTCTGTAATTTATTAAACTTTTGGGATAAAATTTTTGGTACTCTGCAATATGAAAAACCGGATGAAGCGATCGAATATGGCATTACGCGTCCGATGAAATCAGGCGATTTTTTAGATGCTTATTTTGGTGAAATTAGGTATTTGATAAAAGATATTTATTATGCACCGACTTTAAAAAATAAATTTTTATACATTTTTATGCCGCCAGGTTGGAATCATACCGGAGAGTATAAAACGGCGCGTACCATTAGAAATGCTTATTTAATGCAAAATCAAGAAAATCTATAAATAATACTTTGAGTTCCGATACTCATAAGCATCTAATACTATCAATCTATAAAGAACATATCCTCCTCCCATTTCGCCGGATTATCAATAATATAATCGGAAATGTTTACGTAAGACTGCCAACTTCGGATGATGTGTTCGTAGTAATTGCGTTGCCACATGGTTCCCATGAATTCGTTGCGCGATTTGTAAATTTTCAAACACGCATTGGCAACGATTGATTTGTATGCGCCGACAATTTCACCGATTGCCGGATTTATTTTACATAAATCAGGGGCAACCGCAAGGGGTTGGGCAACCGCAAGGGTTACCCCTACGTCATCATTGTTCTCTTTTAAAACTATGATGCCGTGAATATGGTTCGGCATAATTTGAAAAACATCTAATTCAAAATTGGGAAAATGATGTGATAAATTTATCCATTCGTTATACGCAATGATGCCCAATTCGTTCAGTTCCATACGTTTGTTCATTCCAATACCAACCGCAATCGTAGGGGCAACCCTTGCGGTTGCCCATGTATGCACGGTCGGCAGAATCGCGGACGGCGAATTTTCTGTTTGCAAATTCAAATCGTTCGTGTTCTGTATATCGGGGGCAACCGCAAGGGTTGCCCCTACGATTGCATTATTTTCGTTTTTGACAACATCAATAACAATTTTTCCGAAACGGCACTTCTTATCTTGGCAACATATCGTGATAAAATACGCGCCTTCTCGCGCATAATCATATCCTTTTAATCGAATTGAACGTCGGTGATGAATATTTGGATTGTATCCCACGCCATGAAAATTTAAAGTTTTTTATTCAGTTACGTTACTCGTTACAAAGTTATTAATACCCAATCAGATATTGGAATTATTTGAGTGGCAAGAGGTAAGTTTTTAGTCGCAGATACCTGTTTCTATTTAATTTCCATAAATTTGCCCAATTATTTTTAAAGCTACGATACGACAACTATTTTTTCAGAATAAAAATTTATAAATGACCCCAATTAACAGTTGGACGAAAGAAGACGGCGGATTTTTTTTGATAGATAAACCTATGAATTGGACTTCGTTTGATGTTGTGAATAAAATGCGCTATCATCTGCGAAACTTATCAAAAGATAAAAAAATTAAAGTTGGACATGCCGGCACACTCGACCCGTTGGCAACAGGTTTACTCATCGTTTGCGTCGGTAAAATGACGAAACAGATTGATAGTTTCATGGGTTTACCGAAAA
>JAYTNA010000586.1:0-5851 GCA_043748865.1 Saprospiraceae bacterium | reverse complement strand
GAAGTGATATATTTTAAATTCACACCGACAGATAACCTTTCGCTGATGCTCCGACTTGCGCCTAAAACAACAGCAGTTTCTCGCGCCGTAAATTCTCCTTGTAAATTGCCAAATTCATCAGCACTTTTAAAAGTACCATAATTTATAAATTGTACGCCGGCTTGAAAAGTGGTTTTTATGCCGGCAACATGATGCGCATATCCGGCATAACCTGTAGAAATACCGCCTAACAGAAAATCGTAATTAAAAGCAACATTATTATTGAGCGTATCGGTGAGTAACGCCGGATTATAAAATGCAAAAGCCAAATTATTATCACGCACGGCAATGGCACTGTTACTCAACGCCGTCAATCGTGCAGATGACGAAAGTGTTAGGAAAGAAAAACCGGTAGTGCCGCCGACTTGCGCTTTCCCGATAGTTGTTATCAAAAGAGAAAATAGAAAGAGATATTTTTTCATTGCACAAAAATAGGCAATAGTTTGGTTTTAATAAGCACTAAAAAATTTAGCCACTGCAAAGGCTGTTGCCGCCGCCGCCGCGCCAATCAAAGCAGTTTGCAGTGCGCCTTTCCATGGCGATTGCCCGATAACCTTATTTTTGAAATAACCGAAAACAATTAAAGCCAAAAGTGTAATGCCGACCGACCAATACAAACCTTGATGTACGTCTCGACAAAAAAAATATGGCATTAAAGGTATTACACCACCGGCAATATAAGAAGCACCGATATTAAATGCGGCGTGCCTTGCGCGTTTTTCATCCGGTTTTTCTAAACCTAATTCAAAGCGCATCATAAATGTAACCCACTTATCTTTATCTTTAGCAAGTTCGTCAACGATTAAATTTTGTGATGCTACACTTAAACCATACGCTTCAAACACTTCGCGCACTTCTTTTTTTTCTTGTTCAGGGTACAACTCAGTTTCTTCATATTCGCGTTTTAGTTCCGAATTGTAATGATCTATTGCAGTTCTGCCGGATAAAAATCCGCCCAAACCCATAGCAATAGAGCCGGCGATAATTTCTGCAACACCTGCTGTCAAAATAATATGCGGATCGCTCACGGCACCGCTCAAACCGGCAGCTAAAGCAAAAGGCACCGTCAAACCGTCACTCATACCGATTATAATATCGGAAAGTAATTCGGATCCTTGAAAATGTGTTTCGATGTGCGGGGTGTGTGCATGGTGTAAATGTGTGTCGTGCATATTTTTTGTTCAATAAATTAAAGTACAAAGTTCGTAAAGTTTTTGAAAAGTATATCCTCTCAAAAAATCTAAATAAATTTGGAATGTGTTTAAAAATGAGGAATAAAAAAAATCGGAGACTTCTCGTCTGTAAGACGAAAAAGCTCCGATAAAATTTTAGTTGGTTAAATAAATTTCTTTAAGCAAATAAACGGAATAATAAGTATAATCCGCCGGATAAAAGTATAGTAGCCGGCAAAGTTAATACCCAAGCTAAAGTAATATTAGCAATCGTACCGCGTTGCAGATTTTTTACACCTTTCGATGCCACCATTGCACCGGCAACACCTGAAGACAACACGTGCGTAGTTGACACCGGTAAACTATAAGCTGAAGCTAAACCAATAGTCGTAGCCGCTACTAATTCTGCGGTAGCACCCTCGGCATAAGTCATGTGGCGTTTACCAATTTTTTCACCAATGGTAACAACGATACGCTTCCAACCAATCATGGTTCCAAGCCCCAAAGCTATGGAAATAAGTGCAATCGCCCAATTGGGTACATAATGCGTTAAGGTTGTTAACGACGAAGTTTCTTTTTTAATAATTTTGCGCGCTGCTTCGTTCGGTATTACATTCGGTTCTTCTAAAAGCGTTTTGATATTTTTATCTAAAATGTTTAAACGCTTACGAATACCCAAACGCGATTTAACGTCATTGGCTGTTTTGATATCTACTTTCAAATCTTCTATCGTTTGAAAAACTAATTTCAATTCTTTGGGTGCATAAGTACTAGATACATCGGTTGGCAAATTTTGTTGAATAGTCGTCAATTTTTGTTCGGCTACTGTCGGATCGAATTTTGGTGAAAGGGAATAATTCAAGGGCATAAAACTAATGAGCGTAACCATCAATAAACCTAAACCTTTTTGCCCGTCATTCATGCCATGGAAAAAACTTACCAATGTACAAGTTGTTGTCAATATTAAACGTATCCAAAGTGGTGGCGGATTATCGCCACTCGGTGGTTCTTTAAAAAGTCCTTTTTTTCCTTCCGATTGAATCACAGAGCGCAATACAAACATGAGCATAATTGCCATTGCAAAGCCAAATAGAGGCGAAAACAAAAGTGCTTGTCCTATTTTGAAAGCCTCCGCCCAGTTAACAGTTGCATGTGCAGCATTTTCAGGTAAAGTTGAATAAACCAACCCAACACCCAACAACGACCCGATTAAAGTATGGGAACTCGAGCAAGGAATACCAAGATACCAAGTACCCAAATTCCAAATAATTGCCCCCAATAAAACAGCTAATACCATGGCAGCAGCTTGCGAACTCGATTGTGTCATTAAAGATTCGACAGGTAACAAACTTGCAATTTTTACAGCTGCACCCAACCCGAGTACATAATAACTAAATAAAACACCGGCGAAATTGCACAAACCTGACCAAATAACAGCGTAAACGGGTTTAAGAGTTTTTGTATAAATAACAGTTGCCACTGCATTGGCAGTATCATGAAAACCATTGACAAACTCGAAAATAAATGTCATTATCAGGCACCCTATCAAAGCGAGTACTAAACCGGAACTGAGCGAACCAAAGTCAAAACCAAACATAAATTTTGTTTAAAATTAATAAAATTATTCTAAAAGCAAAATTAATTAAATTTTCGAAAGAAAAGTACGAAATCAATATTACTTAATTGTTAATTTTGGTTTAATCGGTTAATTATTTGGGCAACTTTACCAACCAACTAACTAATTAACCCATTAAAATCCCACATTAAAATCCAATCGAAAACGATTGCCGGTTTCAAGTGCCGCAGCAGTCGGCGTATTTTTTACAATTTCGTTGACAAAATAAGCTCTTGCAAGCAAATTACAATTCGATCCGAAAGCATAACCTGCCCGCAATTCAATTCCTTGAAAATTGCTACTGCGATTCCCGCTTGCAGCACCTGTTTCACCCCACCGCATCCAATCATCTTGAGAAATATAATCTAAGAGTGCATATTTTTCAATGTGTGCATAGGTTACTGATACTAAAAAATCTTTAGCCACTTTCAATTTGCCAATTTCAAACGTGGCACTATACCCTGTTTTTTGATCTTGATGATTATTAGCAACAATAGTTTTATTGTCTAAAGTTTCTGTATTTAACATAAAGTTGCCGGCAACTGATAACGGTATTTTAAAACCGCTGTAAGTGTATTTCAAATTTGAATAAGAAATATGGTAGTTCACAGTAAAAGTTTGCGTGCCGTCAGGTGTATTGCCGAGACTGTCTAAAACAAACAAACCCGTTGAGGCATTTAATTCATGTTTTCCGGATTTATAATTGCCGGACAACTGAAACGCTTTTAAAGTTTTATCCAAATCAAAGGTTTTTCCGCTACTAAGAATAATAAAATAACCCGCAGCCGGTTTTAATTTAAAATTGTCGCTTACCTTGTATTCATAACTTCCGTATAAACCTTCGGGTGATATATCTTGTGAGATAAACATTTCATCCTGTGTATAGAAAGGAAAAGAATTTTTACCTGCCCAAGCCATAAAACCACCGGCTGTATATTTAATAAAGGCACGGTCTAAACCTATAGGTAAGACAGCAAATTCATTGGCACCGGCTGTAACATTTGGTGATTGTTGATCATTTGCGATACTTGTTCTTATTCTTGCACCGAAACTCAAATTGTTTGAATACTGATAATTGAACCCAAAACGCAATCGCAAACGAAACCGTTCACGGTCAGCAAGAACAGAGCCGTCTTGTGTCGTTACATTTCGGTCAAGTTCGCATCTGAAACGCATATCGCCGTAAAATGATAATTTTTTATCTTCATCTGCCGGTTTTGTGACCGGTGGTAAAGTTGGTGAGGGTGTCGAAACTTGTTCAGGTGAAGTTTTATCAACGCTTTGGGCAATTGAAAGCGAAAAAACAAAAGCAACAAAAACTATGCAGAGCATAATTCTTAAATAAACCTTAGACATAGAATCTATTTAATTAATAAAAAGAAAATTTAAAGTCGCAAAAGTAGTAAAAAAAAATTTAAGGCAAAATTTGAATATAAGTTTAAATTTCGCCTTAAATTTGCGAAACCAAGTGCGAAAATTAAAAAAAAATTTAAATAAATGTCAATTACTGTTCAAGAAAAAAAACTCATTCGCATTCTCTCACTCGACGGCGGCGGTATTAAAGGTATCATCACCGGAAAAGTTTTGGAGGGTTTAGAGATCAAACTCAACGAAGAATATGAAAAACGCAACGGCAAAAAACCGGATAGACCGTTAAGATTAAGTCAATTTTTCGATTTTATCGCCGGCACAAGTACCGGTGGTATTCTTACTTCTTTGATACTTTGTCCGGAAAGCAAAGACTCAAAATATGCTAAGTACAGTGCAGCCGAAGCCGTAAATTTATATATGGAACACGGCAGAGAAATTTTCAAGCCAAGTTATTCCGGTTTGTTGCCGGGTCTGTTTAACGGTATTTTTGGTCCGAAATACGGTGATAAAGGCATTGAAGCACTGCTTAAACAATATTTGGGTGATTTCGAACTCAAAGATATGCTTGTGCCTTGTCTCATTGCAAGTTACGATATTGAACGCCGTCGCGCAGTTTTTTTTACTTCCGATGATGCTAGAACAGATCCCGGCAGTAATTTTCCGATGTGGCAAGTCGCGCGTTCAACTTCTGCCGCGCCGACGTATTTTCCACCGGCAATGGCACAAACTGTATCAAGCTTGAGCAAAGAAAATGACATCAATGATCTGTATCACATTATTGACGGTGGTTTATTTGCTAATAACCCGACGATGTGTGCATTGGTAGAAGCGGTAAAACTTTTCAAAACAAAAGATCCGGATGGCAATGAGCATTTGCGTTTTCTCAACGATTTTTTTATAGTTTCAATCGGCACAGGTACGGTTGAAAAACCATACCCTTATCCGAAAGCTGTCACTTGGGGTGTTTTAAAATGGTTGAAACCGATTATTAGTATCATGATGAGCGGTGTTTCAGAAACGGTTGATTATCAGTTGGGTAAATTATATGCCATGATGCGGACCGAAGGACAATATTGGCGGATAAGACCTTCGCTCGGTAATGCGGATAGTGAGATGGATAATGTCACGCAACTAAATTTACAAGCCTTGTACGATGCCGGTGCAGAATGTAGTTTTGAAAATCAAGCAGTGTTAGATACGATTGCGAATATTTTAATGGATAACGCTTAAATAGTTGAAAGTTGAAAGTTGACAACGCTAATGGTAGTTTATCGTTATTAACTTTCAACTTTCAATTTTCAACTGTTTAAATTTTTTTCAATAAATTGCGCATATTGCAGTGTGCTAAAACTGTTTTTTCTATTTCCGAAATGGAAATACGCTCTTGTTTGAGCGTATCTCTGTCGCGAATCGTGACGGTATTATCTTCTAAAGTTTGAAAATCAACGGTGATACAATACGGCGTGCCGATCGCATCTTGACGGCGATAACGTTTTCCGATCGCATCTTTTTCGTCGTATTGGCAAGGCATCGCGTATTTTAGATTGTCGAAAATTTTTGTCGCCGCACTTGTGAGTTCTTCTTTGTTTTTCAAAAGCGGCAGTATCGCACATTTTATCGGAGCCAGTGCCGGATGAATTTTTAAAACGGTACG
>JAYTNA010000585.1:0-2317 GCA_043748865.1 Saprospiraceae bacterium | reverse complement strand
TGTGTTAAAATTAAACACAAAGGACACAAAGGTTTCACAAAGTTTACAAAGAAAATTACAAAAAACCGGTTGAAAAAAATCTTTTGAACACTAATGATGATAAATTTTATTGTCATCCTGCACATCAAAAAATCTTGTAAATCATGGTTTCTTATTCAATAAAATATAATTACCACTCACATCAAAAAACGTTGCTTCAGGAAATACTTTTTTAAATTTTGATTCGAAAAAAGTGTTAGATTTATTTTTATCACTTGGTGTAGCAGCTAATTTATTAAATAATAAAATACCGGTCCTTGGCGTTAAAAGTTTTTTAAGTTGTTGCAAAAAAAATATCTCTTCACAACCCGACGGCACTTTATCATCAATGAAGACATCCATACAAATCAAATCAAATTTTTCACGACAAACAGAAACGAAAATTTCGGCATCTACCAATTGAAACATCATCGGCGATCGTAAATCATCCAGTACATATTTCTGTGCTAACTGAAGTACAGTGCCATCTATTTCAACGCCGGTGTACATATATATTTTACCGAATGTTTTTTCGAGCATAAAAGGTATGCTGCCTAAACCCACACCGAGTATTAAAACGTTTTTGACAGGTAGTTGTACAATATTTATTTTTTCAAACGCTTTTCTGAAATTATCGTACAAATCGCCATAACTATAAATCGCGTGACGCGACTGAAGTTGATAACGACCGCGACGAAGTACTACACGCAACAAGTCGTTGTAATTGCTTTCCGTAGTCTCGATAGTTACATCACTGATGTAACTATAAACGCGTTGCCAAAGTGGTGGAGTCATGTTCTTAGTCGGTTAGTCTTTTAGTCTTTTAGTCGGTTAGTCTTTTAGTCAGTTAGTTTCAAACCAAATAACTAACCGACTAACTGACTAAAAGACTAACCGACTAATATAAAATTTTACCACAAAATTAAACTTTAAAACGAATAACTTGTCATACTTAGCAAATAGGAATGTGAAAGAAATTACCGACGAGGATATTCTGCAACTGATGAATATGCCTAAAACTCATGAAACGGGTTTTAGGCTCTTGATGCAAAAATATCAAGAACCGTTATACCGACATATTCGAAGAATGGTCAACGACCATGACGACGCAAATGATGTTATTCAGAATACATTCATCAAAATTTTTAAAAATATTGAAAAGTTTGAAGGAAAATCGAAACTATATACTTGGTTGTATCGGATTGCTACGAATGAAGCGATAACTTTTATAAATACTAATCGCCGCCGTGATACCGAAACTTTGGATAACCCGGATGTGGTTCATGTATCCAACCAATTAAGAGCTGATTCAGATTTTGATGGCGACGCGCTGCAATTAAAATTTGAAGAAGCACTCACGACGCTACCCGATAAACAACGCGCTGTTTTTAATTTACGTTACTATGATGACATGCCTTATGAGGAAATGTCAACTGTTTTGAACACGTCGGTAGGCGCATTAAAAGCATCTTATCATCATGCGGTGAAAAAAATTGAATTTTTTTTTAGGAATACTGAAACAGATTTGTAGATTTATTTCAGTTATTTCGTCTTAATAAAGAGGCAAATAAAATTAATAAAAGGAACATGATAACTGAAATTAATAAAGAGTTGCAAGACATCTCACCCTTCGTGTGTGATTTGTGCGACAAAATATCTGTATCACCTTATAAAGTACCGGAAAATTATTTTGAGCAATTAGCGGATAATATTATTGAAAAATCGAAAGAATATACTATCGTCTCCGAAATTGCGCATGATAACAAGTCTATTGTACCAACGTCTTTTGATAAGAAAATTAATTTATTAACAAAACTTCATCACCCGCTGCGTGCAGTTGCTGCTACTTTTTTATTGGTAGCCGGCAGTTGGTGGGCGTTTATTACTTTTTCGACAAAAAATCATTCTAACGGTTCAGTGGAAACGGCACAGGTAAAGCGTTCAGTTTTAAATTCGTTTATTACTGAAAATATAGAAGATTACGATGAAACGATACTTTTGGAAAACGGTATTCTGACAAAAAAAGATTTCAGTTTACCGACTATGAATTTGGATGACAATAAAAATAATCCGGAATTGAAAAAATATCTGCACGATAATTTCGATACGCCGGATGATGAAGACCTTTAAAAAAGTAATGAACAATGAATAATGAATAATGAACAATGAACAATCTTTCTATAAATTGATTGTCAATTATTGTAATAAGTAATTATTTTTTTCACTGTTACCATTTTTTGTAACTATCAGGTACTATTTTAAATTAAAACAACCGCGAAGCGGTTTAATATGAATAGCC
>JAYTNA010000584.1:0-1885 GCA_043748865.1 Saprospiraceae bacterium | reverse complement strand
AAAATTTTTGAAAATATTTTTTTTATTTTCAAAAAAAATTTCAAAAAAAATTTTAAGCTGCCTCATACCCGACACCCGAAAACCTACTTTTTCATTAACAACTAACCATTAACAACTAACCATTAAAAATCCTACCAATAAATTTTAAACGGTTTGTAAACTTCATCTAAACCCAAAACAAATTTTTGAAGTTTATAGCACTCCAACTTGACGAGATGTTTATAACTGACGTTGCGACCGAGCGAACGATGTTTAATGGTTTCTTTCAATCGCTCATCCCATTCACGCACCACGATTTTTCTTCCGGATTCGTTGAGGCGACAACCGTTCAGGTTTTTATCGAAGTGTTGATCTCTAATTTCTTTTTTATTTAAGAGTTTAAAAATCATCCGATCAACGAGCAACGGTTTAAATACCTCGGCAATATCTAAAGCCAATGAATAACGCCGCTCGCCGGGTTCGTGCAAAAAAGAAATAGTCGGATTGAGTTGCGAATGATAAATTTGATCGAGCGTGAGCGTATAACACAACATATTGCCGAACGAAATAAGCGCATTGATTTCATTCGACGGCGGTTGTTTGGTACGATTACCCATTTCAAAATCATTGATGATGAGATCAAAAGCCGCGTAATAAGTTTGCCGACAATTGCCTTCGAGACCCATGAGTTCTTGAATTGTTTTGGTTTGCGCCAAACTTTCGCGATAGGTTTCTATTTGTGTCATCAACGTTTCCATATCGCGTCCGCGACGGTCGTAATACTTCAAGTTTTTGAGCATATTGAAAGATGCACCTTCAATGAAAGCCTGAGCAATAATCAGGCGGCGTGAAGCCGCGAGATAAGTTTTAGTTTGTGCTATTTGCATTTTACCCGCCAATAAATAATCTTTCGGCATGAAAGAACCTGTGTAGTGTTCATAATAATCGAAAAAATGAACGGGTATTTCTGCTTTGCCCAAAAAATTATACAGCGCGGAATTTGCATCAACAGAACCAAAAATATATAAATTGTCAATGGTTTCTACGGGCAATGCTTTTTTTGAAATCTCATTACCGTCATCATCAGTGGCGATAAAAAAAAGCGTATTGTCTTTGCGGCTCATTCTGCCGGGATTAAATAAATAAAAAGTACGCTTCACGATTTTGGATTTTAGATTTTGGATTTTAGATTTTGAAAATTTTTTTAACCCTGTTTTTTGAAACTTTTTTCCCGACTAACAAAAAGTAGAGCCGTCAGCAACGCTGTTTGACCGGAGGGAGTTTTGCGGACTTGACTTTTTCTTTGTTACTTTCTTTTGTGTCAAGACAAAAGAAAGTAAATGTAAGAGCGGCAGAATAACTCCATCACATTTAATCGTCCGAATAACAAAAATCGTAGTAAGAACATTTTTTACACACCGGTTTATTCAAGACGGGCGGACAAGTTTCGGCAGCCAAAATGCATCGAATATCAAAGGTCCATGTTTCTATGGATGCTTCATCTTCCGACATCAATTCAACCTGTTCGGTGTGTCGCGCTTTCGGATATTCTATCACGCCTTTCGCACCTTCGACACCATTTTTTTTCAAAACATACAGATAGTATTTTACCTGAGCGATGTGCGCCGCCTCTGCCCTATCCGATTTTTTTACTTCATGCACGATTTTATTTTTCGCATCATAAAAATCAATTTTCACGCCGTCCAATTCCACTTCCGTATATTTTTCCGAGCGTTGCGGATACGCATTTTCGCCAATCAATCGCCCTTCGGTAACGATGTCGGAGGTGTGTTCCATCCGGATTTCGTGAGCGTGCAGCCACATTTCGCGTTTGCAAACATGATATAAATTGATGAGTGTTGCCGTGATGTGTCGCATTGTATTTTATTGGTTTAGTTGAAAAACT
>JAYTNA010000583.1:0-3050 GCA_043748865.1 Saprospiraceae bacterium | reverse complement strand
ATCGCACTTTTAGCGTCACAAATTCAACTTTGCCGGTACCGATAATGATTCCCTATTCAAATGATCCGAAATCGCAGTATTACGCGCAATTTTTAGAAGTTTACGCAAAAAATAATGCGCTGACGCAAGAAGAAAAAGAAATGGCGAATTGGTGGGGCGATGATCCGGCGCAAACTTTTCCGCCTCCCGGACATTCTTATAATATTGCTACTATCGTCATTAAATCTGCAAAGCCGGATTTAATGAAAGCAGCGGCAACGTATGCACACGTCGGCATGGCAACCGCAGATGCTTTTATTTGTTGTTGGAAATGTAAATATAATTACAGCGCAGAACGACCGGCTGCTTTCGTCAATGCTTTTATTGATCCGACTTGGGTACAATATTGGCCTGAACCGCCGTTTCCGTCGTTTATGTCCGGTCATGCGATACAAGGTCAAGCGACTGCATCTGTTTTAACCAATTTGTACGGCGATAATTTTGCATTCATTGATAATTCGCACGAAGGACGCGCACGCGACACTACCAGAAATGTAGATTATAAAAATCGCGTTTTTAATTCTTTTCAAGAAGCGGCAAATGAATCGGCTTACTCGCGTTTTCTCGGCGGCATCCACACACGCCAAGATAATGATACCGGTTTGGTAGAAGGCAGAAAAATCGGGCAAAATATTAATGCGCTGAAGTGGACGAAATAGTAATTTGTGATTGTTAAAATAAAAACGCGCAATGAATTTTTTTTGCGCGTTTTTATTTTGAAAAAAGGTAACTACTTACGTATGATTTTAAAGAAAAACTATTTTACCAACCCTAACAGCACGACATAATCCTCAAACGAAGCAGTATCGTTTTTCATTTCTAATAGCGGCAGTAATTCATCGGCGTAATGTTGTTCAAGGTCTTGAACAGTATGTTTTATGCGCATTTCAATTTGTCCGTTTTCGATTTGATTCATGCGCCATTGATATGTTTTTTTCATTTTATCAAATATTTGATGACTCACTTCCATGGCATCGGCATCGCGCATCAAGGGTTTTATATCTTTAAAAGCATCTGTAGTGCGCGCTATCAACCGGGCATTCTCAATAATAAAATACGCGGAATGAGCAAAACGATCTTCTTCATCGTGGTACAAAAGTTTACTGTACAAGACAAGTTGTAAATCTTCCGCGTTTTTAATTAAATTTTCTCTGTATGATAAACCACTCCATTTTAAATCGAGAATACAAAATTCTGCGTTACGTTGCAATACAATATCTGTTTTTCCGTGTACAGGTTTATCATGCATAAAGCCGTGTAATTCTTTTTCTGTGTGCGCTACTGTCCAATTATTTTCTCGAATATGATTGATAAGTGTCCAAACAGCAATTTTTAATTTATTCAAAAAATACAATTTATCCGGTTCAAAACCGTAGAGCAACAACGGCACGGCTTCTTTTCGCATGATGTCTAAATGGTGATCGTTGATCCATTTATCTGCATCATGGCGCGTCCAATTTGAAAAATCTTCTATTAAAATCAATTCAAAGAAACGGTGCGACAAATTGCCTTTCAGCGTATTTTCTTTAACAATACCGGCAAGCGCAGAGCGATTAAGACGCGCCAAATGTTTGAACACCCATTGATGCGGAAAATAAAAAAGTGCTTCTAAACTTGTAGGCGTTTCTGCATCACGCGGTTTCAATAATTGCGCATCGAGCCGGATAATCGGTTGGGTGGCTTCAAAAAATTGTTGCTTTTCGATTTTAAATTCCGGGAAAACAAATTGTCTCGAGCAATTAGCTTTGAAGTGTGAGCTTCTATATTTTTGTTGTTCAAAGCTCAAAGCTAATTGCTCAAGGCTAACTGTCATTGTACTAATATCATCAAAACATGCCCGTAAATAACTCATCAAAGGGTGTTCATTTTTATTTTCACCTTGACATTTGTACATTTCTATCAGAATTAAACGCCGTTGCACGCGCTCAATCGGTTGTTTTTGTATCCAAAGCCACAATTCGTTTTTTTGTTTGGGCGTGTGCAATGAAACGTTTTGTTCATTCAGCCACTCAATTTCATTCGTATACCACGCCGAATAAAAAAAAGGACTTTCCTGCTCCACAAATTGCCACCAAATTAAATCGTCAACGTTTTGGGTTATGCAACATTCTTTTTTTACAAATGGAAAACTGCCCACTTGTTGCGGCATCGGCTGAACAGGTGCTGCTTCATAAACCGTGCGAATAATACGCTCGATTTCCAACCGCGACAGGAAATTTTTTCCGGTAACGGACAGTTCTTCAAGGTATTCTTCGATGCGTCGCGCTTGTTCGCCTAAAACCAACAGCGACATATTTTTACTACCATTCTCTTCAAAAGTTTCATGCGCCCATTCGCGCAAATGTTTGTAAATTTCTATAATTTCATCGCGCGGTACAAATTGATTGGCAGTATAAGTGTTTCTATTGAACCAAAAATTAAATTGCTTTTCTATTTTAGCTTTCAGTTTTAAGTCGTCATCTATTAATTCTCCCTGTGCGTTAGCAACTTTTTTTTCTGAATTTTCAAAAAAAAGTTGCGTTTCTCGATACCACAAATCATTTCCGATTCCCGGACGTTGCGACATGACGTTAGAAATTACCGCAGCCAATTCATCATCAAGTGGTTTGTATTGCAGTGTAGTAAATTCTAAAATTTTTTGCGGTTCAAGCGGTCGCCATAAAAAAGCGGTGACTAATTTTAAAAGTTGCAATGTCGGTCGCCCTAATGAAGCGGAAGGCAAACCCAAAGCCGGCAAACCATTTTGTATTAACACTTCATCCAGCGTTCGGTGTTTGTCGGGAATGAGGAGAACAGGCTTAAATAGTTGCCGGTTGTCGGTTGCAGATTGATGGTTCGTGTTTGACGTTTGTCTGTTACAAGTTGTCGCAGCATTTTTTTCCAAGAAATGAGCGATAAATGGTGCAATCTCAGCATCACTGTTTGCTTTTAAAATCACAATACTACCGTCATTTTTTATCTCGTGTTTAGAGTTATCGGAAAATTCGCGCCGAATAAATTTTTTGAAAGTT
>JAYTNA010000582.1:0-6463 GCA_043748865.1 Saprospiraceae bacterium | reverse complement strand
AACGTATTCAAGGAACTTCGCGCCGTGTGCAGCACCCACATTTTATACAAAGCACCTTTCGCGTGCTAAATAGTTACAATCTTTTTTGAAAAAACTTTTGAGAAAGATTTTTGAAAACCTTAATGACGGTTGCTGTTATTATTTTATTCCCGGTTGTTTCAATTCGCCCGAAGTTTTTTTTGCCGTCGTTACCATTTCACGCACATCAGCCAATAATTTTTTTGCATCGAAGATGATACCGTCTTTAATCGTATATTTCACGCCGCCGACGCGCACGGCTTCATTCTTTTCGTTCAACTTAATTACGCCGGTGCCATACAAAACCTGTAAATTTTCCAAAGGATTTTCTTCAACGATGACAAAATCGGCAAGTTTACCGACTTCAACAGAACCAATATCGCGTTCCATGCCGAGTGCTTCCGCACCATTGAGGGTTGCCGATTTTATCACTTCAAGTGGATGAAAGCCGGCTTCACGCAGTAATTCCATTTCGCGGATGAAAGCAAAACCGTAGAGTTGAAAAATAAAGCCGGAATCTGTACCGGTCGTCACACGTCCGCCACGATTTTTAAATTCATTGATGAAAGTCATCCACAATCGGTAATTTTCTTTCCACGCCACTTCTTGCTCCGTCCCCCAATTGTTCCAATAACTCCCGTGCGATACGCGACTCGGTTGATAAAATTTCCAAAGACTTGGCAAAGTATATTCCGAATGCCATTCGGCAGTGCGTGCGCGCATCAAATCGCGATTAGCTTCGTAAATATTAAAAGTCGGGTC
Source organism: Saprospiraceae bacterium (assembly GCA_043748865.1). Classification (GTDB taxonomy): domain Bacteria; phylum Bacteroidota; class Bacteroidia; order Chitinophagales; family Saprospiraceae; genus JAAFJT01. Next base: position 5,683 of record JAYTNA010000582.1, on the reverse strand, counting down.
AATCGTATAATTCAACGCGATGAGTTCATTCATCACTTTATTCCATTTGTCACTGAAAGGTGCGGCGGCTTGTTTCCATAAGTTACCGGCTTCTTCAAATCGATTTTTTTCGTTGGAATAAATATAGCCCGCCGGATAATTTTGCACCAATTTATTTTCAAACATCGCCTCCGGCAAACCGTACCAATGTTCCATCGAAGTCATGCCGGCACGCGCTGAGTTCAAAACATTCCAACGACCGACATCTAATTGTGCATGATGGGAAGTAGAACGTAAACCTAATTTTTTATTTTCATCGAGTGCTGCCGACATGATTTCCGGCGCTGCACCAAAAAATTTTATGCCGTCCGAACCTTTCGCAGCATTGTCGCGTACCCAAGCACGCGCTTGTTCGGGTGTGGCAATTTTTTCTTTACTGCCGGCACCGAAACCTGTAAAAGCAACGAGGCGCGGTGCGGTTATTTCATTTGTCGCGCTTTTTCTTTTTTCTTCAAGCACCCATTCCAAACCATTGAACGAACCCGGATCGCGCACAGTTGTCACGCCGTGCGCCATCCACAATTTAAAAACATATTCTGCGCCGGCACCTTGTTCTTCTCCACCGATATGTCCGTGCATATCTACAAAACCCGGCAGCAAAAACATTCCTGCCGCATTTAATTCTTTTCCGCCCGATTTTAATTTCGGTCTGCGCGCCGAATCAATCGCGACACCCGGAAAACCGACGACTTTAATTTCTTTGATGCGATTTTGCTCCACGACAATATCAACCGGACCGACAGGTGGCGCGAGTGTGCTATTGATAAGGGTTACACCGCGAATAATTAATTGCGTGAAAGGTCCTTCACCTTCTTTACGCGGCGGTGCTTTTAATACTTGAGCATTAATAACTGAAACGAAAAAAATAAAAATTAAAGAGAAAAAGTGTTTTTTCATATTTTTTTTATGGAAGATGATTGAAACTTTATAAAATTTTATTAATAGAGTAAATATTTAAAATTCAACAGCTTGTTCAAATAAATTTAATTGGCATTGAATCGGAAGCCTTTCTAAATAATTAGAAATGAAAAGTTCTTTGCCAATTTGGTCGGAACCGGTCGTAACGTTTCTCATACCGTAAGTTAAATCCCAAGAAATAATATAAGCAAAAGAAAAAAGTTCTCTAATAAATGCGCTGTCATCATAAGTAATTAGCCATTTGTGCGAACAGTTTTTCATGTTTTCGGCAAAACGCTTATGGTCAAAAAACTTGTGCATATCGCCATTTTTTCCATACAGTGCCGATTTTGTTGCGGAGAAATAAGGCGGATCTAAAAAGAGAAAAACATTTTTGCCTGCTTTTTGTATTAATGCTTCATAATCTAAATTCGTGATGTCGGTATCTTTTAATATTTTCCCAAACTCATTCAAACGTTGAATACTACTTTCAGTAAATCGCCCAACATTCGCTTGTTCACTGTATCCGCCGCTTAAAGTTGTTCCTGAAAAAGTTGTTCGATTAAAAACAAAAAAACCGGCAGCTTTTTCTAAATCATTAAAGGTATCAAAATTTTCTTTTAAAAAAAAATGTAATTCTTTTCCCGTTTCATACTTTTCTTTAAGTTCATAAACTTTTTGGATAACGGCATCGCAATTAATTTGACACATTTTCCAAAATAAATACAAATCCGGATACAAGTCATTTATCCAAAAAAGTTTATTAGGAAAACGTTGCTTCAAATTAATAAAAACAGAGCCGCCACCTAAAAAAGGTTCTCTAAATTCATCAAATGCCGGTATCAGTGTTGATATTAAATCAACTGCTCTACTTTTTCCACCGGGATATCGCAATGGGCTTTTTATCATTTTTGAGTTGATTGTAGAGTTACAATAAATTTATTTTCGTTTGCTTCTTCGAAAAGTTCTTTGATAAATTTGATCTGATTCTCGGAAAAATTATTTGCGCAAAAAAAATCATTTTTTTCGCTTTCCGAATCAGCTGACGTAATACCGTTTACCAATGTATTTGAAGATAAACTTAAAATAGCTTTACTTCGCAATTCTATATTATTCGCAGTTACGGTTGAAAGATTAGCGTACAAAATCATTTTCAATAAACCGTCTTTTATGTCTCCTTTGCTTGGTAAAATAGAATTTTTGCTGTGTTTGCCCTCAATCAACTGCACAACATTGTTTGATATTTTTGTTTCATCAACCGTAAAAAAATATTGCCCGCCCAAATAATTTATAATAGTAATTTTAGCTTTAGAAAGCGTAAATAAATTTTCTTTAGACTGAATAGTTACAAATTCTCGCAATTGTGCTCCTTCTGATTTCACTCTCGAAAACGTCATAAATGACGAAATATCTTTACCAATTTTAGTTTTAAACTTTTCCAATCCGGAAAAATTGTGTAATTTAACACCGGTTTGTTTTTCAATGTCTGTATAAGCAGTTTTTACTTTATCAATTAAATCATAAAAATTTGAATTGAGTTCATTCAAATTCCAATGAAGTGCCGAACTGTGATATTCTCCTATTTCTTTAATTTTTTCAAGAACATATTGATTGTCAAATTGTTGCTGACTAATTTTTTCGCCTATCCTTTCGGCATCAACATAATAAGCAAAAATAACAAAAACATCCAAAAGCGACATTAAAGAAACGGTATCCCATTGTATAAAATCTCTATCTCCTTTTGCACCTTCATCTTTTACAATCGGAATAACAGTTATTTTTTTCGAAATATGCAGAGTATTATAAACTCTTTCGTAGGGATAAGAACGTGTGCGCTTTGGAGAAACCCATTTAGAAATAGCAAAGGAATGTACATCATCGGTGATTATACAAGCCGAAGGCGCATCGTTAATATTAAAATTATCCAATTCAATTTTTTGTAGTTCAGTTTTGAGTATAATTTTGTATTTAATACCCGTTATTTCACCTTTGATATTCATTTAACTAAAAACATTTTTTTATTGCACCAAAAATAATCAATTTTGCGGAATAAATATTTTTCATCAAAAGATTTTCATCAAGATAAAAAATAAAATTTCGTGTAAGAGACAGCTATTTACGTTTTTGTACGTTTAGGAGAGTGACAAATCTATTATTTAATAATCCTGTGAGAATTATTCAACAATAACAACTAATGGTTATATTTACGACTATAATGAAAAAGATTTTTTTTTATATTTTATTCCTTTTGTCAGGTTTCGGCGTGATGATGCCGACTGCATGTAAAAAAAGTACGGATTTTCAAGGCAATTTGATTGATGTCTCGAAAGATTTTAACGCTAAAATGTGGCAATTGCTGAATGATAACGGCGGAGATTTTGCTCTGGTGTTTTCTACGACGCAAATTCAAAAATGCGACGGCATGACTGTTAATGCGTTTCCGAATGTTTATAATGATAATATTATTGTCACAATAAAAGATTTAGGTAGTCCCGCAACTTGTTCCGGTACCGGCGATTATGCGCGTGATACAACTTACGTGACGCACCTTACCAACGGCAAATATAATTTCCAACTGAATTTGAAAGATGCCGTTTTTAATAAAGGATCACTCGTTGTGACGGATAATAAATATGCGATTTCGATGGAAACGCAAAACGGTGTAACTGTAGATGCCGGCGATTTAATGCGCGTTCCAAATAATCTTGTTTGGGGATTAGTGACTTATGATAATGGTACGGACGGACAAGTTGATTTATTTTTAAATGATTTGAAATCTTTGACGCACGTAATTACATTAGAAAACGGCGATTATGGTCATTATCAAATCAACAACGGCGCTATAAGTTTACAGGCAGAAAAGCAAGCTACACACCCTAATACAAAAAAATTCTTTTTGAAATTAGATAATTCGATTGCTAATCTATCAGATGTTATTTTAAAATATCGACAACAATACGGTTCTAAAATGAATTTTTCTGTAAAAACTTGGAACGGAAAAAATTTATAGGGGCAGGAATTTTTGGAAATTTAAGTTAGGTAGATTCAAAAAAACTCGTGCATAGAAAAAAATCTACGCACGGGTTTTTTTTCACTTGTCTTTTATCTTAGCATAAGTTGACTTAAAAATGAGCTGTCCTTTAAAAATAAAATAAATTTACGACAGTATTAACAAAAATTAATGCAATGCCGGTAATAAATTATGACATTGTAAAATAAATACCTTACTTTTGCATAAATTTTATCACCGATACCATTTTTCTTCACCTTAAAGTACAAAAGTTGATTATGCACAGTTGAACTTGAAACTCTTTCGTTGGATTTCCAATCATTGAAAGCGGACTACGCTCACGAATCATCTTTTGCTCTTGTAATGAAGAGTAGTGGTTGTCTGTAAATACCTTTAATGGATAGACAGCTCATAAAAGTAGCAAAAGAATTGAACGTCGGAATGGTCGCTCTCGTGGACTTTCTGAACGCTAAAGGGTTTGCCGTTGAAAACAAACCCAACGCCAAGCTAACTGATGACATGTACGGCGCGTTAGTCGGCAAATTTTCGGACTCCAAAGCCGAAAAAGAAAAAGCTAATCAACTGCTTATAGGTAATCAAAGACCTCAACAAGCAAAGTCTTACCACCAACACCATCAAAACCAACACAATCACCATCCTCATACTGAATCACGGCCTCATGTTGCATTTGCGCCGGAAAATTCGGGTAGTAATGATATTGATGTGATTGAGCGTCCTAAAACCATTTTGCAACAACCTAAGGTTATCGGCAGAATTGATTTGACACCTCAAAAAACGGTAACTGTTGTTGAAAATAAAACACAAGCACCGCCGGCAACTCCTTACAAAACGCCGCCGCAACAACAAACGACGGCTCAGCCCCTCATACCAACGACTACATCTGTTGTATCTAAAGAGGCTGCGCCAATTTCTACCGCACCTAAATCGGTGCCGGCAGAACCCGCAAAAACAAATCCGACACCTGTTGCACAAGAAGCTATAAACGCTGACGTAGTAGTTTTTAATGAACCTACGATGAGTGCAGAAGATCAAGCTGAAAGCGAAGTACTTAAAGCAGATGCACCTCAATTGCGCGGATTGAAAATAAAAGGCAAAATTGATGTCAATAGATTAAATGATAAACCGGTAAGTAACAATAATAATAATAACAACAACGGGAATTTCAGACGAGATAATAATAATAACGGAAATAATAATAATCGTCGTGGTCCCAATCCGAATCAAACGCCACATGCGCCGGGTAGTGATGCGGCTAAAAGAGACGACGCGGCAGAAGCAGAACGCCGTCGCCGTACACGCAAACGCGCGCCGATGCCCGGACAAAATAATTCCCAAGGGCAGGGAAATCATCAAGTACAAAATAGAGCACCAAGTACGCCAATTATACCGAGCGTAAATTCAGGTAATACAACGGCTCCGAATAATACCGGTAGTACTTCGCGTCCGGGATATCATACACAAGCGTATTTGAATCACTTGAAAACGAATCCGCAACCGCCGCAACGTCAAGGCAATGCGGGCGGCGGCGGAAATCGCCCCGGTGGCAACAATCGTCCGGGTGGTAATAATACGCAGCAACGTCCGAGTGGTCGTCCGGGAGATAATAGAACGCCGGTCAATAAAGGTAACATGACTCCTCAAGAGATTTCGCAACAAGAAATTGAAGCGAAAATCAAAGAGACAATGGCGCGTTTGAATATCGGAGGAAAAAATAAA
>JAYTNA010000581.1:0-1506 GCA_043748865.1 Saprospiraceae bacterium | reverse complement strand
TACTTTCAATATGGATATTATCGAAGCCGGACACTCGACGAAAGCTGTTGCATTAGGTTTTGCACCACTCGTATTAGCCGGTGCAGTGCGCGCTTTTCGAGGGGAGTGGATACGCGGCGGTAGTATTTTCGCGCTCGGTACGGCTTTACAACTTTACGCGAATCACTTTCAAATTACGTATTATACTTTTATTATTCTTTTAATTTTGGGTATCGTTAAACTCGTTTCGGCATTCCGAACAAAAGCATTGCCGGCGTTCGGTTTATCTGCTTTGGTTTTAATTATGGGAACGGTGCTCGGTGTTTTATCCAATATGACGGCGATTTGGACGACGAATGAATATCAAACAGAAACTATTCGCGGAAAATCGGAATTATCAAACAGTAACAGACCGAAAGATGGCGGTCTCGACCAAAAATATGCTTTCGATTGGAGTTGCGGCATTTGCGAAACTTCAACACTTTTAGCACAAAATATTGTGGGCGGCGGTGCATCGCAAACACACGAGAATACTGAAATTTTTGATAGATTACGTCCGCAAATAGCTGAACAACTTTCAAAAAGCGGTGTGCCTGCCGATCAAATAAATAAAAACGTTGACCGACAAATTTCCGGATTGTTTTACACCGGCGATGAACCTTTTGTCGGCGTTTCCATTTATTGGGGAGCGATTGCCGTGTTTTTATTCATACTCGGTTTGTTTTTGATAAAAGATAATAAAAAATGGTGGTTAGGCATCGCCACTTTAGTGATGTTGATGATTGCTTGGGGAAAAAATTCTTTTTTTGCACCTGCATTATTCGATTTTTTTCCTTTATTTAACAAATTTCGCGCGGTTACGCAAGCATTAGGTCTTGGTCAACTTTTGGTGATTGTGTTGGGTATGTTGAGTTTACAAGAAATTTTTAACACACACGCCAATCTTTCGGAAAAACGCAAAGCATTAATGTACAGCACGGGCATCACTATTTTATTGTGTTTATTCGGGATAGTTGTATGTAGCGGAGATCGCGGAGCTAACGATGCACAATTGCAACCCGAATTGGTATCTTTATTAAAAGATGACAGAGCTGCATTAGCAAGAGCAGATGTAATGCGTTCAATCGGATTAATTTTAGCAAGTTCAGGATTAATTTGGTTTTATTTGCAAGGCAGAATTAAAAGTATTTTTGTCGTTGCCGGCATCGGTGTGCTCATGTTGCTTGATACTTGGACGATGGCAAAACGTATTCTGAATGCTGATAAATTTGAAACGCCGAAAGAAGCACAAGCTATTTTGGAACCGAAACCGGCAGATAAAGTAATTATGGCGGATAAAGATCCGGATTTTCGTGTTTTGGATTTACGCGCCGGCAGTCCGTTCACAAACGCAATGACATCTAATTTTCATAAATCGGTGGGCGGTTATCACGCGGCGAAATTGATGAAGTATCAAGAGTTAACGGAAAAATATCTCGGCGATTTTCAAAAAGACAAACCCATTGTGGAGCAAAAAAATATGCCTTT
>JAYTNA010000580.1:0-5440 GCA_043748865.1 Saprospiraceae bacterium | reverse complement strand
ATTATTTAGAAAAGCACCGAAAGAATAATTTTCTTCCATTACTTCGTTGTAATCTTCGAAATCGTCCGCCGTGAGTTTCCAAGTTTTTTTATACGGCGTTTTCAATTCCCTGAGTTGTAAGTCGAATGAAATTTTACCCGCTTCAAACGTGCTTTTAACTTCATAACTTTGGCTACTCACATATCCATTATGTCCCCAACTCGTTATTTGAGCAAGTTTCAGTTTTTTAATTGGTTTAATTTCCATTTTATTTTAAATTATTTTACTTACCCGCTCACCGTCCGCATCAAAAAGATTTTTATAATTGAATGCAACCGGTGTCGGTCCTTGTTGATTAATATATTTTAATTTTTCGTGCGCTTCTTCGAGTGTCGGAATATGTTCGACCGGAATCCACCACATCACCACCTGAATCTCGATATGTTTTTCAAACCATTTGCTTCTATTTTTTAAAAAATAACTATGCACCGTGCCGAAAACGAAATTGGAAAGCGATACAATATCTTTCCAAACCGTCATGTTGACAATAAAACCTGCGTCGAAAGGTGTTGCCATATAAGATGACGACTCGCCCGATGCTTCGTCTTTTAATCGCCAAACAAAACCGAGACTATCTTCAGCCAATTTATTGACGGGTGCAAGAAAATCTGTAAATTCTTTCATTTCCAAACTCTCAAGCGGTGCTTTATTTTTTGCGATATTGATTTGGGCTAAGTGCATAAATTAATGGACGATGGAAAATTGACAACAGACAATTCAAATAAAATTTCAAAAATAAAATTTCAAAAATAAAATCGAAAAACTTTACGTCAAAAGGTTTGACAATATTTTATTTCTGAAAAAACAAATTCGGATAATCGGAAATCATACCGTCAACGCCAAGATTTTTTAATTTTGTGATAGTGTTTGTATCATTAACCGTCCAAGGAACAACTTTTATATTTTTTTCGTGACAAGTTTTTATTTTTTCTGCATCTACTAAAATAAAAGCCGGACTGTAAATCGTCGGATTAAAACCTAAAGCCTGCAATTGTTCTTCAAGCGGGCGTTTATCAAAATCTTCAATGAGCATCGCAGCCTTCATCGTCGGATATTTTTTGTGAAGATACTGCAAAGTACGAAAATCAAAAGATTGAATGATAACGTAGCGTTCCATTTTTTTTTCTTTAATCACCGCCATCAATAAATCGACAAAAGTTTCCGGTGCCGGATGATAGATATTATCGGTCTTGGGTTGCGTTTTGGTTTCGATATTAAAATATGGAAAAGGTCGCACCGATTTTGAAATGTACACTTTCACGCTGTCAAATAAATCGGCAAGTTGCGGTTTTGAAACTTTAAGTTTTTGTTGTTGCGGAAACCTCGGATGCGGTTTCATACCCACGTCGAATTTTTGAGTTTCGGCATAAGTCATTTTATAAATGTTATATGACTGTTCATCTTTTTCGTCAATGAAACTGCCGTCAAGTTTTGTCGTAATTTCGTGATTAAAAAATGGTTCGTGCGAGAGTATGGCTTTTTTATCGCTCGTGAAACTGATATCCATTTCAAGTGTTGTCACACCTAAATCTAATGCTTTGAGCATCGCAGGAATTGTATTTTCCGGCATCAACCCGCGACAACCGCGATGTCCTTGTGCGTCAAAAGTGTTCACGTTTTTTATGTCCTTCATTGTTGCTTTCTGTGTATTTGAACAATTCATCCAAAGCAAGCAAATAAAATAGAGACTTAATTTTTTCATTTGTAAATTCAGTTAACCAATCACCAATTAACCAACTCCATTTTTTTTTCCAATTCTTTTTCAATTTCCGGAATAGAATTAAATAATTCTGCGTAAGAATCAATAACAAAATATTGTTTTTGATAATGGTCTTTGATGTACGGCGTGTCGAATATTTTTTTGATATTGTAAAGCAAACGTTTAGGTAAGTCACTGCGCAAACTATAATCACTTTCGCCGGACGAAGATAATATACCGGCACCATAAATTTTCAACGCGCCGTCTTCACGAATCAAACCGAACTCGACGGTGTACCAATACAGACGTGCAATGTATTCAACGGCTGGTTCATGCTCTACAAAACGCAAAGCGATATGCGCCAATTCTTCAAGATAATGACCAACGGCTTGATTAGTGAGTAAAGGTACGTGACCAAAAATATCGTGAAACATATCCGGTTCTTCCAAATAATCCAATTGATCTTTGCGACGCAACCATGTGGAAGCACAAAAATTTTTGGTTTGCATCAATTCAAAAAAAGGTTTGTTGTCTATCAAGCCGGGTACGACGTGAATTTGCCAGCCTGTGAATTTTTTCAATAAAATATTCGTTTCTTCATAATTCGGAATTCTTTCGGCTGAAAATGCGATGCGATTGAGTCCTTCCAAATATTCTTTCGATGCCATAGTCGGCAAGTGTTCCATTTGTCTTTTAAAAAGCGTGTGCCATACTTCAAAATCTTCGGCTGTGTATTGCGCGTAATTTTGTTGCATGGTGTAGGGTTTGAAGTCGTAAGCCATAGTTTTTTTTAATGATGAATGATAAACTATGAATGATGAATCCGGCTGCGATTAATTTTCATTCATCTGTTTATGATTTCGGATGATAAAATAATTAAAAAAATTTAGTTTCAAAATTGCTCTAACAAAATTACGAAGAAATAATTCTCAAACAAATTTTTATTTGGTTATCTAAAAATTAAATTTTATTTTTTCTATTTTTTCATTTAAAATAATCTGAACCGAGGTAAAAAAAATAAAAAATGCCGATTACTTCAAAACGAAATAATCGGCATTATAATTTAATAATCTCAAATTATTTATTCACAGAAGCATACAACGTCGGTGCTTTTGCACCGGCACCTCCAACGATACCACTTAATATAACGGTATAAAATCTGCCGGCGTACGGTTGTAAAGAAAATGTAGAACCTGCCGCTACTGTTGTTGTACCCGTTTTTGCTGTCACTGTCACTTTTGTTGAACCATAAGCAATCGGATCAATAGCAGTAAATGCTGCATTTTTTCCGGCAAACCCTACGCCGGCGGTTATTGTAGTACCGTTAATTGTAAAATCATAAGTCGGCGAAGTTGCGGTTGCTGTCGGATTTACTAAATTCACAAAACGCACATAAGCTTTTTTCGGATCGGGTGCGGTAAAATCATCAGTCAATACTAAAGCGTTGTAAGTAGGCAACGTACCGTAAGCATAAACGGAATAAAATTTTCCGCTTTCAAAAGGTGCTTCGGCTGTTACTGCTGTCAGTTCCGGCGTAGTTGCCGTTGCGGGTGCTGTTACTCTTAATTTAATTGAACCGGCAGCTAACGCAGCGTAATCTTGAATGGGAAATGTACTGCCGTAAGTCAGTAAATTCGGTGTCGCTTGCGCAGCAGGCGGAAAAGAAGAAACTGTATTCACGCCGGATATTTTTACATCGTTAGCGAAGATATTTAAACCCGTCACATCGGGTGCAAGGTGATAAAATTTTAAACGCGCACCATCTGCGGGTGTAACGTTTTGTTCAAAAACTGCTTTGTCGCCGCAAGCACTAAGTACCAGACAACTTAAAGCGATGGATATGGATAATATCTTTTTCATCAATTGACCTGAATTTATAGAATTTTGAAATTGCCGAAATTGATTGCCGACTAATTTTCAAAATTCTTTTTGGTTATTAATTTTAAACCACATAGGCACATTGTTTAATATAGCTTACATAGTTTTCTTTAATTATTAATTATTAATTCTTACTGAACCATTGTTCTACGGTATGATAATCGGGTTTGTCGCCGCCATAAACAGCGAGCGATTTTAGATTCCAAACGTATTCGGAATTGTAACGCGGACGCATTCTGTATGCGGGTTTGCCGCCGTTGTCTGTATATAAACTTGTTGTCGGAGGTAATGCGAAACCTGTATAAACAGTCGGATCGTAATGATAGCGGCGCAGATCTACCCAAGTTTCTAACGCACCATGCATTGCCATGGCGATATATTTTTGCAACATGATGTCGCTCAATGCCAAAGTGCCGGCATCTTGAGCAACGGCTTTGCTTGCCAGATATTTTGCTTTATCTGTTGCAGCAACGCCGGCAAAATCCATGTGTGCATCAATTGCTTTTTTGTATGCGTCTAAAGCCATTGCTTTATCACCTTTTTTGAAAGCGGCTTCAGCTTTTATGAACTGCATTTCAAAATAAGTGTAAATCGGATAAGCTGCTTTGTCTTTGAAAATATATTTTCCGGGTGAAGTTGTTGAACTGAAAACATTCGACAAATCACCCCAAAGTGTCGGAATACGTTTGGTATTACCGGTAACATTATTCGCATCGCCGTTTGTCGGAACAACACCGCGATAAACGGAGTCAGGCGACATTGTACAAATAATCGGCAAGCGCGGATCTTTTACACCGTTAAAAACTGTACCGTCTAAAACACTTACCATAAAAGCCGTTTGACGAAAAGCACCGAGATTGTTACGCAACGGTCCGAAAAAATTAGCATCACCGGAGTTGGAACCATTGAAAGGAATATTAAAATTATCGGCATTACTTGCCAAAGATTTATCAACAAAATCAATAACTTGCTGCGGATTGTAACCGGCTTTATTGCTTTGATGGTGAGCGTTTCTGGCAAGTGTCGCGTACACAAATTTTATCCATTTTGTTCTGTCGCCTTTATAAACTAAATCACCGCGACCGAGAGAAGCCACTGAAACACCACCGTCCGTTTTATTCAAATCAGCGAGGGCATCGTTTGATAAACGCACGACTTCCGCATAAATATCTGCTTGCGGATCATAATCGAAAACGTAACGGTTCGGCTCCCACGCTTCTTTTAAAATCATCTCACCGTAATAATCCGTACAAGTTTGCCAGCTCCAAGCACGAATCGCTTTTGCGGCTCCGGAATAATCCCATTTTTGTTTCGCAGTGGCATCGGCAATAATTAAATCAATATTTTCGCCGATAGACCAATAATGTGACCGCCACTTTTGTCCGCCATTATCACTGCCGGACTGATAGCCATGTTGATCCCAAACATCGTTGGCAGCAGCCGCTCCGAAGTTTTGTACATACTTGCCGACATACCTAGTATCAAATTGTTCACCGAATGCCATTTGTGCCAATATCGGCGGCAGTAAAACATAGCCCTCCGCAATTTGCGGATTAGACGGGTCGGCGTTAACGTCTAAATATTTTTTACATCCGAACACACTCATTATAAGTAGCGTTGCAAGGACTAAAAACTTTATTTTTTTCATTGAATTTTATTTTTATTTTTTATAAATTAATTGCCGTGACAGGGCGTTGCCCTATTCTGTTGCCGTAAATTAATAGGGCGTTAGATTCGAGCGTTAACTTATGAGTTTATAGCCGAGTTTTGGATGTTTGAAAAATGATTGAATTAGAGTTTTATTTTTCTTCATGTCATCCATTG
>JAYTNA010000579.1:0-5798 GCA_043748865.1 Saprospiraceae bacterium | reverse complement strand
TTCAGGCATAAAATCGCGCCGAATGACGGACATAGTTTTTTCATATATCCAAGTATCACGTTCCGGATTAAATTGCCAAAAATGTTGATGCGCATCAATTTTCATATTGTCCAATTTTTTGAGATTTGGCGTTGCGTTCCCAAATTATCTATACTCAACTCCACTACATCACCGGCTTTTAAATAACGCGGCGGTTTAAAACCCAAACCCACACCGAATGGCGTTCCGGTTGAAATGACATCGCCCGGCAAAAGCGTCATAAATTGACTTAAATAAGTAACAAGAAACGGAATTTTAAAAATCATATCGTCTGTGTTCGAGTCTTGCAATTTTTCGCTATTGACTGTTAACCACATATTTAAAACATGCGGGTCCGGTATTTCATCTTTGGTGACTAAAAACGGTCCGAGGGGCGCAAACGTGTCATTACTTTTTCCTTTTACCCACTGCCCGCTGCGCTCAAGTTGAAAGGCGCGTTCGGAAATATCATTGTGTAAAACGTATCCTGCTACATAATTCATCGCTTCGCTTTCGTCCACATAACTCGCTTTTTTGCCGATAACGACGGCTAACTCTACTTCCCAATCCGTTTTTTCCGAATTGCGCGGAATAATTGTATCATCATTCGGTCCGCATAAAGCCGTAGTGGATTTAAAAAATACAATCGGTTCTGTGGGCAATTGCATACCGGATTCTGTAGCGTGTTTCGCGTAGTTCAAACCAATGCACACAATTTTGGAAGGGCGCGCAATCGGCGAACCGAAGCGTAAACCGGCAGTTGATTTAATTGGGGTTAAACCTTCCGCACCGTGTTGCACTAAAGTTTGAAGTCGCGTTAGACCGTCATTTTCAAAAAATTTTTCGTCATAATCTTTGAAAAAACGCGCAACGCTGTAGAGTTTTTCATTTATAAGGACACCACATTTTTCTTTTCCGATTGGTCCGTATCTGAATAATTGCATAAATTAGAAAGTTGGTTAAGTGCCGGCGACAAATAAAAAAAACGCGCAAATTCGCCGATTGCAAAATTAATAATAAATTTTAGCGAATTGGTGATTTTGCGCGTTTTTCCAATTAAAACTATGTTTATAATTCAAAAATTTGATTCATTAACAGCCATTTCTCTCCTTCTTTTGCTTGCGGCAACGCTTGTTGAAATTGCAACATGAGTTTTTCCCAGGCTTGGACGTGTGGATTTTCGGCATCCATTTTACTTTTTTTTTGGAGACTGAAAACGTCTATCGTTTCTAAAACCATAACCAATCTATTGCCGACGCGATAAATATCCTCTCGCAGAACACCCGCATCACGAATACTTTTTTCAATTTCGTACGGTATTTTTTCGTGATAACGTTCGTATTCAGCTATCAAAGTTTCATCATTTTTTAAATCAAGTGCGAGGATAAATCGTTGCATATTTTAATTTCGTTGGTTAAGTAGCAAAGATAATAAAGTTTTTTGTAACTATTTAGCACTCATCAAATATACCGGCGAATTTTTACGAAGCAAAAATAGCCCGTGAATAGTATAATTAATAACCTCCAAAAGTGTTACATTTTTTTAATAAATGAATACTTTAAAAAATAGATTAACCACTTAATTTTTGCAGATTTACTCAATAATATAAAATAAAAAAGGTTGTCCAATGCTTTCATATTGGACAACCTTTTGAAATATCTTAACTAAGAGATTTTCTATTTATAAACTGATAACGCTGTATTTAGATCAATTTTGGCATCCGATGCCACTTTATCTTTAACGGCACCGGGTATATCAATACCATAATCAGATAATTTTACACTGAAAGCAGCTTTCGCATTATTCAACGCGCCGTTAGTGACGCTGATAACGGCAGATGTATTCACATCTTTCGTTATGCCGTGCAGCATTAATTTACCTATAACATTAACGGTATAGTTACCATCTTTTTTTATGTTCACATTTTTAATATCAGTGATAATACCGACAAAAGTTGCTTTCGGAAACTTGTGCGACTCGATATAATTCTCATTGAAATGTTCTTCCATTAAAGCACGTTCAAAATGAAAACTTTTAACTAAAACTGCTACTTCTATTGCACCTGTATTATCGTCAATAACACAAACTGCTTTTGTAGTTGATGCTTCTATTTTTTCCAAAGAAGCGTTGGCAGTAGCGCTGAAATTAACGTGCGCATCTTTGCTGAAAAAACGTTGCGCATTAGTGAACGATAAAATGCTAACTGTGAATAGCAAGCAAAAAAATAATCTTTTCATGTTAAGTGTATGAATTTAAAGTAATTGAAAATCGTCTTAGGAATGTGAAATGAATAAAATACAAAACTATACTTATTCTTTTGCCGTGATAATGCCTATCTTTTGCTTTAAATATTACCTAATATTCGCCTTAAAAGATAAACATTCCGGCAGAAAAATAATTAAGCCTATTCCGGCATTTTATTTATTTCACATTCCTTACCAAAAAATATTAACCGGTGTAAGTATGATCCTTTTAATAATTTTGATACAAACTTAACGTGATTTTTTTTTCAAAATATCTTTTTTCAAACAGTTTAAGTAAAGATTAACCATTTTTGTTAAATTGTAAAATATTTATTAACGGAAATTGATGTAAATTTCGGTTCATTTTAAAAATACATTTTAATTTAGCGCAAGTAATGGTATCAACTTATTTTTTACTCATTACGAACTTTAATTTACTTTTTCATAAAATGCAAGAAAAAAAAACCGCACCTATAAATTTACCTTTAAAAAAACCCGATGCTTCGTCTTATTTTTTCGATTGGCAAGCGGAAACCGTTGACGCAAAAAACATCCTCCAAGATTTGGATTATTTGTATAATGCCGCAGCTTGCGGTTATTATTCATTGGATGAAGAAGGCAATTTTATTAAAATAAACGATATTGCTTTAAAATGGTGGGGATATAAAAGAGGTGAAATTGTCGGTAAAAAAAATTTCGCTGAAATTGTCACCGAAAAAACGCGGCAAAAATTTGTGAAAGAATTTGAAATTCTTAAAAAAAAAGGTAGAATAGAAAATTCCATTCGAGAAATTGTTTGCAAAGACGGCTCAATCATGATTGTTTCGATGAGCAGCATGGCAATTTATGATGAGGCGGGAAAATTTAAAATGAGTCGAGCTGTAATTATTGATGTAACGGAACAAAAGAAAACTGAACAAGAATTTAAAGATTTATACGATAAAGCACCTTGTGGTTATTACTCTTCTACAATAACCGGTAGGGTAACACGGATGAACCAAACAGCATTAGATTGGTTGGGTTATACAAATGACGAATTGGTCGGTAAAATGTCAACTGCCGATTTTATAAAAGTTGAACCGAATTGTATAATCGAATTAAGAAAAAACTTTTACGATAAAATTAAAACTGAGGGCAGCATTATAAACTTAGAATTGGTTTTCCGTAGAAAAAACGGCACCGAATTTCCTGTGAGTTTAAACGCAAATGCTGTTTCAAATGATAAAGGCGAAATAACTAAATCGCGCATCTCTTTCTGGGACATCACTGAAAAAAAACAGTTGGAAAACGATTTGCGTAAAACTTCCGAACAACTCTATACTGCCAATAAAGAAAAAGATAAATTTATCGGATTAGCTTCGCATGATTTGCAAAATCCGATTACGGCTATTCAAATGAGTGCCGAACTGATGCAAAAATCCGGCAATAATTTAACGTCGATTCAATTAAAATTGCTGACCAATATTCGCAACTCCGCCGAGCGAACAAATTATATCGTAACCAATATTCTGAATTTGAACCGCATAGAAAGCGGTATAATCAGTGAAGATTGGCAGACGATTAATTTGAAATCAATTATTCGGGATGTCACCAATCGTTACCATTCTTTTGCCGCTAAAAAAAATATTACTTTTAAACAAGTCTTCGACGATAAGGAAGGCTGGAATATATTAACGGAGCCCAATTACTTGATGCAGGCTTTCGAAAATTTAGTTTCCAATGCTTTAAAATTTTCGCAATCCGATAAAACAATTACGATAGAATTAAAAAAATTTAAAACACAATTTTATATTTCTGTTATTGACCAGGGGCAAGGTATAAAAAGAGAAGAAATGTCGCGTTTGTTCGGAAAATTTCAAAAACTTTCAGCACATCCAACCGGCGGAGAAATTTCAACTGGTTTAGGCTTATCCATTGCCAAAGAGTATATCGATTTGTTAGGTGGTAAAATAATTTATGAAAGTGAATGGGGTATTGGTTCTGTGTTCACTATCGTTTTACCGCTAAATCCCAAATAAATTTAAAGCCGAGCTGCAATTAATGCTACTCGGCTTTTTTTATACATCATACTTTTGCTCTCTAAGAAACGCCAAACAAATAAACTCCCAAATTATGTTTATTTATTTCGCATCCCTAAAAAAGTGCCAAGGCTTTTAAAAAAGTTTTATAAATGCCATAACAAAGCGGTATCAAAACAATTATCCAAGACACAATAAGTAGTAAAGATGTGCCGGATGTATTATTATCATTACTATCAATAGTATTATCCATTTTATTTGAAAATTTGAAAATTAAGAAAAATGAGCAGTCAAAACTAATAACTAATAACTAACCTTTATAATTATATTTCGGATCTACGGGTTTTATCAACCAATTACAAATAAAACCGACAATAAGTAAAGCTGCCATAACGTACATCACTGTACTATACGCACTCACTTTTGCCATAATTTCCGACAAGCCGGCAGCTTTGCCGGAAGTAATCGTTGAACTTCTAAAATTGTTCACAAGTAAAGGACCTAGAATAGCAGCCGTTGACCACGCCGTTAATAAACGTCCGTGAATAGCACCCACTTGCATTGTGCCGAATAAATCGCGTAAATAAGCCGGTACAGTTGCAAAACCTGCACCATACATGGAAAGGATAATGCAAAACACGGCAACAAACAGCGCGACGCTACCCGATGCAGCAATAGTCGGCACGAGCATATATAAAAGTGCGCCAAGCCCTAAGTAAATCATATAAATTGTACGCCGTCCGGTGTAATCTGACATAGATGACCAAAAAAAGCGACCCACCAAGTTAAATAAACTCAACAAACCCACAAAACCGGCTGCTGCTGCCGATGTAATACCTAAACCTACACCGCGTTTGGCATCAGAAAACATTTCTTGAATCATCGGCGATGCTTGTGCTAATACACCTATTCCGGCAGTTACGTTAAAGCACAAAACTACCCACAACAACCAAAATTGCGGCGTTTTTATAGCACTGTCGGCAGTTACATTAGCAGTTGTCATAGCTTTATTTGTATTAACTGCCGATGTCCAACCTTCCGGTTTCCAACCATCTGCCGGTACACGCGCTAAAAATGCGCCGAACATCATTAAAACAAAATACATAATACCCATTGTAATGAAAGTATTTACAACGCCTCTGCTTTCAATACCACCACCCCAATATTTCATCAGGTCATTTGCTAAAGGCGAACCGATTAAAGCACCGCCACCAAAACCCATAATCGCTAAACCTGTTGCCATACCCGGACGATCCGGAAACCATTTGATAAGCGTTGACACCGGTGAAATATATCCCAAACCGAGTGCAATACCGCCAAAAAACCCGTATCCTAAATAAATCAGCCACAATTCATGCCATTGAATACCGACTGCCGTCATCAAAAAAGCAATGAGCCAACAACAAGCAGAAGTAAACATCGTTCTGCGCGGACCGTTTGCTTCTACCCATTTACCGATAAATGCAGCAGACATACCGAGCATAAAAAAGGCAATCATAAAAATATAACTCACTTGATC
>JAYTNA010000578.1:0-4415 GCA_043748865.1 Saprospiraceae bacterium | reverse complement strand
ATTATTTATGTCGTCACAAAAGCGACTTATGAAATGCGCAAATTTTCGTTGCCGGACAACCGCCAAATGGAACTTAAACAAATTGCAACGTGCTTCAATCAAACACTTGATAAAAGTAAAACTCAAAACATTACAGTCAATAGTGAGCCGACAGGTTTCAAACCACAACCGACTGCGAGTGCCGGAACAACGAGTGGCGCATTTTCGGGAAATAATGTTGTCAAGAAAGCAGATATTAGTCAATTGAATGATCAAGAACTTGCTGCATTGAAAAAGGAATTAGCTGATACAAAAGAACGTATTCGTTCAGAAATTCAAACCGAAAAAGAACGCGGTGTTGCCGAAAAACAAAAAGTTAGAGACGATGTGCAGCAAGCACGTCAACAAGGAGAACAAAGAAAATTAGATTTCGCCAAAGAAGTCACGGAAGCGCGGCAACGCTCGCAAGTCATGATTGATTCTGCTAACCGCACTTTTGTCAATATGATAGAAAATTCTCAAAAACGCGCCGGCGCAGAAGTGGAGAAAATAACAGAAAGTGTCGTTGAATCGCATAAAAGAGCAGCGCAAGAAATTCAGAGAGCGCAGTTAGAGTCGGCAAAAGACGTACAAGCTACGCGAGAACGTGCAGCTCAAGAAATAAAAGCGACGAAAGTTAAACTTGATGAAGCCAAACAACAATACGCAGATGAAGTTGCCGGTACGCGTGAATCTGCCAACAACGAACTCAATAAAATACGTTTAGAAACTCAAAAACGCATTGATGAAGCACACACCGCCGCCAAAGTTGAGCGCGAACGCTCGGTTGATGAAGTTGTACAATCGAAAAAAATGGCTACTGATGTGATTTTGAAAACGCAATTGGAGGCAGCAGATTCTATAGCGCATATAAGAGAGCGTTCTGTTTTGGAAAGACAAAAATTAGCTTTCGATGTTTCCGAAGCGCGCCGCAAAGCATCGGAAGAAAAAGCACTTGTTTCACAAAATACGGCAAGTGAATTGGCGGAAATGAAAGAAAATGCCGCCAAACAACGCGAACAATCTTTGGTAGATATAGCGCAATCGAGAAAAAAAGCAGTGGAAATTATTTCCGAAACTCAAAAACGGGTCTTGGAAGAAAAAGAGCGCGCCGATAAAAGATTAGATACTATCCGACTTGCTAACACCAATGAAGTGAAAACGCAAAGAGAAAAAGCGAGCGTTGAAATCACGAAAACACAAGAAATTTTGCAAAAAACAGTTGCCGCGTCGAGAGCAAAAGCGGATAGTGTGCGTCAACAAATTGCGAATGATGTAGAAACAGCACGTAAAGCAGCCGCTGATCAAATCGCAAAAATTCAAAAAGAAACGACGGATAGACTGCAAGCATCCTCGATAAAAGCAGATTCCGTGAAACAGATTTACGTAAAAGAAGTCAACGAGGTACAAATATTGGCGCAGAAAAAAATTGGTGAAACGCAAGCAGAAATGGAAAAACGCATTCAAGATGCGCGGTCAAAAGAAAAGGAGTTGCAAAATTTGACGGTACAAGAAGTAACGGACATAAAAAAACGCGCCGCTGCCGAAGTATTAAAAACACAAGAAACTGCTGCCCGCGAAATCGCTAAAGCTAAAGATACCGAAACTCGCGAAACACAAGAAGCCGCCAAACGCGCTGCCGAAGCCCGACAAAAATCCGCGCTCAATATTCAAAAAATAGAACGTGATGAAATTGATTCGTTGCACCGATTCAAAGAAGCAAGTGCCAAAGAACGCCAACGCGTGAGTAATGAAGTCGCACAAGCCAAACAGGATGCCTCAACGCTAATAGTTCAAACGACCGAACAGGCGCAAAAAGAAGTGAAATCGGTGCGCGAACAAGAAGCGGCAGCCGTAAAAGAAATTAAAGATAATGCGGAAAAGAAAAAATTAGCTATCGCTCAATCGTTGGAAGAAATTGAGAAAAAAACTTATTTAGAAATGGATTCCGTCCGCCGCAAATCTGCACTTGATATTGTCGAAGCGCAAAAACAAACGGCTGCCAAAATCCAACAACTCAACTTTGAGGCGAGTGATGCGCGTTTGAAAGCGCAAGATGACATCGCAAAAGCGCAAAAAGAATCGTCAGACGCTATTTATCAAGCAAAACAAGATGCCGCAGCACAAATTCAAAAAGTTAAAGAAGAAACGGCTGCCGAAATTGCGCGTATTAAAGAGGAAGCGAAAAAAGCAAAAAAAGATTAAAGTTCCACGACCGTAACACCGTCACCGCCATCATTTTGTTCCGGGTGATAGACTTTTTTAATGCTTTTATATTCTTTTAGTTTTTGTTTTACCACTTTGCGCAATACGCCGTTGCCTTTGCCGTGAACAATGCGCAAAATGTTGGCACTTGATACAACCGCATTGTCCATAAAATCTTCGATTATTTTTTCTGCTTCCATCGCCATCATACCGCGCACATCTGTTTTAGGGTCGAAAATAGCAGAGCATTGAATAATATCAGATTTTATTGCCGAAGATTTTGTTTGTTGAACCGGTTCTTCGAGTGCAACAAGGTCTTTTGTTTTTACTTTCACACGCATAGCGCCGATAATCACTGTAGCCGTTTTATCTTTAACCGCTTCAACGCGACCTTCAGCACTGCCGGCACGCATTTTTACACGTGAGCCGATCTGGATTTCCAAACTTCCTGCACTCGGCACCGCATATAAATCTTCCGAAATTTTTGAGGCTTCTTCTGCGAGTTCTTGTTGTTTTATTTTTATTTCTTTGAGTGCCGACGCGACATCCTGCGTCTGGATATTTTTTTCTTGTTTAAGTTCTTTCAACAAATTTTGAACTTCTTGACGTGCATTGGCTGCTTTTTGTAATTCAAATTCTTTCGCGTCAAGTTTTTGCAATTTACGGCGCTGCTCAACATCTTTGATGTTTTCGTCGTACTGTTTTATCAATTTATCGAGCATATCTTGCTTCTCCGTGATTTCTTTCAACTTTACATCATATTCTTGCTTTTCGCGTTGCAAATCAACGAGCAATTCGTCAACAGAGTGTTCATTCTCGCCGATGCGTTTTCTGGCATACTGCAAAACTTCTTTAGACAGACCGACATTCTGAGCAATTTCAAAAGCATAAGACGAACCCGGACGACCGATGGTGAGTTGATATGTCGGTTTTAAATTGTCTTTATCGAAATTCATGCAACCGTTGATAATGCCTTCGGTGCGATAGGCAAACATTTTTAAATTGCCGTAGTGCGTTGTAACAACACCGTAAACTTTTTTCTCGTTGAGTTTGCGCATAATCCCTTCCGCAATTGCGCCACCCATTTTCGGGTCTGTGCCACTACCAAATTCATCAATTAAAATTAAAGATTGTTCATCGGCTTGTTCCGTGAACGCTTTCATGTTTTGCAAATGCGAACTATATGTCGAAAGATCATCTTCGAAACTTTGAGAATCGCCAATATTAACAAATATTTTTTCAAAAATACCCATATCGCTCAATTCACTTACCGGCACCAACAAACCGCATTGCAACATAATTTGAATCAAACCAACCGATTTCATCAAAATAGATTTACCGCCGGCATTTGGTCCGCTCACCAACAAAATGCGATTATCTCGAAATAAATCTAAATTAAAAGGCACAGTTTCTCTACCGGCTAATTTATTTTTCAAATATAACAACGGATGTCTACCTTTTTTTATACCCAACGTGGGTGCGTTTGAAAGTTGCGGCATAAACGCTTTCATGCGCATCGCCAATCGCGCTTTCGCATGAATGATGTCATAAGCGATGATAATATCGCTGTAAGTTTCCAACAAGCCGACATACGGGCGCAAAAAATCAGACAAAGCACGCATGATGCGATAAATTTCTTGTTTTTCTTCTTGCTCTAAATCAAATAAATCGTTGTTGACTTCAATAGCGGCTTCGGGTTCGATATAAGTTGTTTTACCCGTCGTACTTTCATCGTGAATGATACCGCGAATACTGCGTTTGTGTTCGGAAGGCACCGCCAAAACACGGCGACCGTTGCGCAATGTTTCTGCATTATCGGTCAACCAACCTTTTTGTCTATACTCGCTGATAATGCGTTTGTAAACGCTTTCCAATTCGCGTTGTTTTGATTGAATAGAGCGGCGAATTTTCATTAATTCCGGAGAAGCGTCCGGACGAATCACGCCTTCAGGGTCAATCACGCGCGTAATTTCTTTCGCTAATGATTCGTCATACACTGTGTCGCGTATCGTAAAATACAAAGTCGGATAAATTTCGCGGCGCACTTGCGTGAAAAATTTATACAATTCTCTAAAAATTAGTAACGTGCGATTGATGCGTTGTAGACTATCCACCGTCAAAACCCAACCCGCGATAGGTAACATTTTCAATTATTCTTCAAACTTTTCGTTGGCTACGAGCGGAATTTTGTC
>JAYTNA010000577.1:0-4424 GCA_043748865.1 Saprospiraceae bacterium | reverse complement strand
CCGATCAAATGCAAAACACCCATAAATTTTTGTGCCGCAAAATATCTGTCGGCAATCATGCCGACAATAAAAGGTGAAATGATTGTAGCAATAGCAACAGCACCGTAAGCCGCACCGTTTTGGGTGCCGGAAGCGTGCAAAGTTGTCGTTAAATAAGTTCCCATCGTAACGTACCAAGCACCCCAAACGAGGAACTCGAAAAACATCATGATGGAAAGTTGGATACGGGTAGAAGAATTCATCTTAAGTTGCTTGGTTAATTAGTTAGTTGGTTGGTTGGTTAGTTCAAACTTAATAAATAACTAACCAACCAACTAACCAACTAACTAAAATTAGTATCCCCATTTTTTCATGATGGCGTAATCTTCTTTCATTGTATCTAAAGGTTGTTTGCCTTGATAGGATTCTTGTTCGATGATAAAATACTTCGTGTTACCTATTTTTCTACCCAAATCAATCACTTCTTTTGTGTTAATAATACCGACACCAAGTATGGAACTTTCAAATTTTTCTCCGTTATTCGGTGTTTTAGCTTCTACTTCATCTTTGACGTGCATCAGTTCAAATCTACCCGGATATTGTTTCAAAACTTCTTGCGCGATGCCGCCGCCATTGTACATATTGCCGATGTCCAATTGTTGTGCTACCAAATTCGGGTCTGTATTGCGCATAATAATATCGAATACTTTCACCCCGTCTAATTTTTGAGCAAACTCAAAATGGTGGTTGTGATAGCCGAATTTCATACCCGATTTTTTACACAACGCTCCGTTTTTATTGAAAACTTCCATATAGCGTTTTAAATCGTCGGAAGTTTTACGCAGTGTTTCATCTAACCAAGGACTAATAACAAATTTTTGTCCCATCACGGCGGCATCTTCAACGGTATGTTTCCATTTGTCAGTAAATTCTTTTTTGCCGGCATTCCAATGTTCTTTACCGAAAACGGTATGACCGCTCGGCATTGTGAGTCCGATATCATCTAACAGTTTTCTGAAATCGGCGGGATCGAAGCCGTAAAATTTTTTGTTCACATAATTGGCGTGTTCGACGGTGGCGTAACCCATTTCTTTGAGTTTTATCAAAGTGCCGACCGGATCATTTTTCATGTCGTCACGAACGGAATATAATTGGACGCCCAAAACGCTTTTTTCTTTGTTTAAAAAAGAAAATTTTTGCGACAAGAGTGGCAGACCGGCTAAGGTTAAAGCCGAACTTTTTACGAAATTTCTTCGTGAAGTCATTGGTTGGTAGTTTATTTTGAAAATGATTTAATGAATACAGCTAATGGGTTGCAAATTACAAAAGGTTATTAATAAACAAGCAGTTGGAGAAAATATTTTTTCAAGATGTTTTGTTGAAGGCTTTTTTTAACTGTTTTTATAAATTACCACGTTTTCATTCTCAAAAACTTTTAAAATTATATCATGCCCATCAAAAACGGCGTAAGTCCTAGCGTACAACCATTCGCCGAGATTAATGTAACGGCTTTTTTTATTCTTTAAAAGCCAATCAATCGGTAAATGTCGGTGGCCGAAAATAAAAAAATCTATGTCGGGTTGCAGTTTCGATTCGGTTTCTGCAAACACCAAAATGCGTTCTTTGTCAACTCCGTGAAAACGTGTTTCTTTTTCAAAATTTTGCGCGCCTCTGCTTTTACCTGAAAAAAAACGCATGATACCCAAAGCTAAATTCGGATGCAGTCGCGCAAAAACCCATTGAAATGGACGGAAAGCAAAAACAAATTTGATGAACTTATACCCGTAATCGCCCGGACCAAGACCGTCGCCGTGTCCGATAAAAAATTTTTTATTGTGGATGATCCTCAAAATCGGTTTTCGGTAAACCGGAATACCAAATTCTTTTGTAAAATAATCGAACATCCACATATCGTGATTGCCGGTAAAAAAATAAATAGGAATTTGTGCGTCACGCAATTCGGTGAGTTTTCCGAAGAAACGGCTGTAACCTTTAGGAATAGTTTCTCGATATTCAAACCAATAATCGAACATATCTCCGACAAAATAAATCGCATCGGCATCGTGTTTGATGCTGTCCATCCACCGACAAATTTGTTTTTCTCGCTCAATGCTCGTTAAAGCGGCGGGAATACCGAGATGAAAATCGGATAGAAAATAGGTGGACATATTTTAGATTTTGGATTTTAGATTTTGGATTTTAGATTTTGGATTTTTTTCACCTCGGAAATCCTTAAATCCTTTAATCTTGGTTTAAAAAAAATAAAACCGTGCAAAGAAACTAATTTTTGCATGGTTTTATTTTTTAAACCCAAGATTAAAGGATTTAAAGATTTAAAGGATAAAAATCCAAAATCTAAAAACGGACAACGTAAATGTATATATTGTCTGTCGTCCGTTATCTGTTATCTGTTGTCATAAATTCAAAATCTTCAATCCAAAATCACAAACCGGCGTTCGACGTAATAAAATTTTCCTTTTTTCTGAACGGTAGCGGTGACGGTAAGTGCGTCACCGTTTTTTATTTTTTTCAGAACAGTACGCAAATCATTGTTGATATTGCCGTTGCTTTTCGCTTCTATAATTTGTCCGCGCCGCTCGCGTTCAAAAAGTAATTCATTAATGTCGAGTAAATTGCCGGCTTCATCGCGCACTGTTAACGGCGTTTCCAATTGATGCAGTAATGTTTCTTTCGACGTTTTTTGTCCGTATAATTTTCCCCAAGTTAATTGAAAACCGTTGGAATCGGCGGAATCATCTGCTTGCCGAAATTTAATCGGCAGCACTATATCAAAATCTATTGGTTCGCCGTTTTCTTGTGCCGGTATCCAAGTCGGCATATTTTGCACCACAGCTATAGCGGCTGAATCACATGCGGGCGATAAAAGTTTTTCTAAATGTATTTTGTCAATGCGTCCCGTTTTTTCGATTGTGAAACCTATATAAACGGTGCCGACAACATCTGCATTGGCCGGTATTTGTAAATTGGTGCGGATATACTGTGCCAATGCTTGCACCGAACAATTTGATTTTTCAACCAACGATGCAGAAGTTTTTTCGCAAGTTTTGAAATACGGCGCGTGATCGCTATCATTTTGCGCGAAAGTTGTTGTTGCGCATAACAAAAATAAAAAAGATAGAGTAAGGTAAATCGGTTTTCTCATGATGTTTTTAGCTTTTAGCCGTCAGCTATCAGCTTTCAGCTATTTATTTAGAATAGTGTGTATTTAGCAATAAGCCTTTAAAAATATCGAAAATAAGGTAACTACTTTTCTTTTTGCTGATAGCTGATAGCTGATAGCTGATAGCTACCAATACTGTTCATCAATTTTTTATTTTCTTTCGGCGTGCCTACCGTAAAACGCAAACAGTTTTTCGTCAACGGATGACTGCTTCTGTTTCGGACAACAATACCTTGAGATAATAAATAATTGTAAAGTTTTTCTGCTTCTCTACATTCAGCCAGAATAAAATTAGTATCTGTCGGATAAATTTTAATGACAGCCGGAGATTTTTCTAATTGTATCGCTAATTTATTGCGCTCTTTTAAAATTTCTTGTACTTTTTTGTCTTTTGGTGCCGGATGCTTTAAAGCTTTTAAAGCAGTATTCTGTGTGAGAATGTTCACATTGTACGGTGCTTTTACTTTATTCATCAACGCAATAATTTCCGCCGAAGCATAAGCCATGCCCAGACGAATACCGGCTAATCCCCACGCTTTTGATAGCGTTTGCATTACGATTAAATTCGGCGCGTCTTTCAGTAATTCGATACACGACGACGTTTCCGCAAAATCAATATACGCTTCATCTACGACAACAATACCTTTAAAGTTTCGGATGAGCGTTAATATACTTGCGGAAGCAAAAAGATTGCCGGTCGGATTGTTCGGGTGACATAAATACAAAATTTTTGTGTGTGCATCGGCAGTATCTAAAATTTCTTTCACTTTCGGTTGAAAATCCGGTGTGAGTGGTAATTGTTTGATGCCGACATCGTGAATATTTGCTGATACTTCGTACATACCGTAAGTGGGAGGCAGAATTAAAATATCATCAATTCGCGGTTCACAAAAAACGCGCGTCACAACATCAATCACTTCATCGGAGCCGCTGCCGATAAATATTTGTTCGGCGGGTATATTTTTTTGTGCCGATAATATTTTTTTTATATCGCGCGCCAATGGATCCGGATAACGATTCATGCCGTTGTTGTACGGATTTTCATTCGCATCTAAAAAAATTTCCGCTTCACCACTGAACTCGTCACGCGCACTTGAATAGGCTTTTAGTTTTAATACATTCGGACGCACTAAAGATTTTACCATTTTAGATTTTAAATTTTAGATTTTAGATTTATAGTTCAATGATAGTAAATCTAAAATCGTCAGATTATTTTTCTTACCGAAGTTTCCACTCTTAAAATTTTATCGGCTTTTAAATCTAT
>JAYTNA010000576.1:0-2054 GCA_043748865.1 Saprospiraceae bacterium | reverse complement strand
CTCCAAGCTGCCGGAGCAGTTGCCGGTCCGCAAATTTGACGCACTTGCCATTCATAAACTTGACAACGTTTCAAACCGGTCAAGAAATAAGTCGGATGTGAGACTTTGATGATTGTCCATGCGACATTCGCATCCGTCGCAATTCTGTATTGAATTTCATAATTACCCGGATCAACACCTGTCCACATAAAATTAACCGTTGTATCATGTGCAACATCGGCATGTAATCCTTCCGGAATTTTGCATTTAGGTGCAACAACACAACCCGATGTAGTGAAATGAACATTGTTTGACGCTTCTGAAACACCGTTGGCACAAACCGCAGATACACGCGCCAAATACAAACGGCATTTGATTAAATCTTTCAAAGTAATTGTAGTTGCCGTTGTCGAATCGCGTTTCCAAACCGCAGAACTGTCCGTTTTATATTCTACATAATATTTTGTTGCACCTACATTTGTCCATTTTAAAAAAGCGTGTGTCGAATCTACAGAGACTACACCGATTTCTGCCGGCGTACCGCAAGATGTTGTACAACCGCCGGTAGTAAAAACTAATTCAAGTGCGTCAGACAAAACACCTGTCGGACATTTTGTTTGAATGTGCGCTACAAATTTTTTGCAACGCGGCAAACCGGTTAAAGTATAATTAGTACCCGTTACCGCAATCGTTTTTTTGTAAGTACTGTCTGTTGAAACAACCGTCAAAACTGCATTATTTTCGTTCAACTCTGTTGTCCAAGCAAAATAAGCAATTGTATCTTGAGCCGCGCCTTTAAATGCTGTCGGACGATGACAAGTTGTAGCAGCGCAACCTTCTGTTTTAAAATAAGTTAAAGGACTAGGTGCAGTCACGCCAGTTGCACAAACGGCAATCACACGCGCTACAAAATATTGGCAAGGATGCAAACCTGTCAGTGAAATAAAATTTTCTTTCGTCGAATCGCGTTTCCAAACGCCGGACAAGCTATCCGATAAAAGACGATACTCGACATAATATTTCGGCGCATTGCCCGCCCATTTTATAACGACTGTATTATTGGCATCACTAACAGCGGCACTAACTTGTTGAACGGCAGAACAAGTTGATGCTACACATCCGGAAGTTTCAAAATTCACACCATCTAAATAATCACTGACATCATTATTAGGACATTTCGTTTGAATGTGCGCTATAAAATGTCTGCAACGCGGTAATCCGGAAAGCGTATAAGTTGAACCACCTACTGTAATTGATTTTTTGAAAACGGTATCCGTTGCAGAAATCGTGATAATGACGCTGTCACCACTCGGTACTTGCCACGATAAAATTGCTGATCCATCCGTTCCCGCAACTTTGAATGTTGTCGGTTTCGGACAAACTGTGGTTGTACATCCTGTTGTTGAAAAATAAACGGCATCACTCGCATCGCTTAATATACCGTTCGCGCATTTCGATTGCAAAAAAACGACAAAAGTTTTGCAACGCGGCAAACCCGTAACAGTAACACTCGAACCGATGACAGTCATAGTTGTTGAAAAATCATTATCTTTACCACGAATTGATAAAAACCCTTCGCTAATACCGATAGGAAATTTATAAGAAAGAACAGCGGAGCCGTCACTCGCTTGCGCTTGAATAGTAAGTGGTTTTTCGCAAATAGTTGTAACACATCCCGCAGATTTAAACTTAATCGTTGCGGGTTCAGATCTCACGCCGTTGCAAACGGCGTAAACAGATGCTTGGTAATAAGTACAAGCCGTCAGATGTTTAAGCGTAATATTAGTAGTCGAAGAAGAATCGGTTAATAAAAAAATCGGTGGAAGTGTGCCGTCAATCGGAAGAGCATAATAGGTTACATAAAACTTTGTAGCAATATCATAAGCCCAACTTAGCCTAATGGAGTCGGCAAAAATATCTTTTGTAACAAGATTGACGGGATGACTGCAAGGCGTTGCAATGCCGCAGCCTTTTGTTTCAAAAGAAACAGTAACTGCTTCGCTCAAAGTATTGTCGCATTGTGCTTGTAAAGTTGCAGATATTTTTTTGCAACGGGGCAAACTTACAATAGCAGA
>JAYTNA010000575.1:0-15145 GCA_043748865.1 Saprospiraceae bacterium | reverse complement strand
CTAAAAAAAGTGTTTTAACAGACGTTTTTTGATTGGCTACAAAATCCAACATTTCTTTATAGTCGCCGTGCGCTGAAAAAGAATCCATCACTTCCACATCACAATTTACCGGAATTTTTTGACCGAATAACCATAAATACTTTCCGCCGTCGCGCAAAATACCGGCGGGTGTATCCGGACTCGCATAACCGACAATTAAAACCGTATTTTTTTGATAAGCGATATTGTTTGCTAAATGATGTTTAACGCGACCGGCATTTGCCATACCACTGGCAGAAATAATAATACAAGGTTCTTGCGAGCCGTTTAATTTTTTCGATGATTCAACATCACGAATATAAGTCAAATTTTTGAAACCGAACGGATCCGGATCTGTCAACATCAAGTCGTGCATTTCTTTATCAAAACATTCCGGATGTTTAATAAAAATATCGGTTGCTTCAACCGCTAAAGGGCTGTCCACATAAACCGGCATGGGTGGCAAACGCTTTTGTTCTACTAATTCATCGAGAATATAAATTAATTCTTGTGTTCTACCGAGACTGAACGCCGGAATAATTAATTTTCCGCGTTTTTCGACGCACGTTTTCGTAATAACGTTTAGTAATTGATCCACTTCGTTGGGCGGCGAAGCATGTAATCTATCGCCGTATGTAGATTCGCAAATCAAATAATCAACATTTTCCATCGGCATCGGGTCTTTCAAAATCGGGCGATTAGGTCGTCCGATATCTCCGGTAAATCCAAACATTTTTGTTTTACCGTTTTCATTCACGCGCAAAACCACGCTTGCGGCACCAAGAATATGCCCGACATCTCTGAATAAAACATCTACACCGGGACGAATCGTTATCCAATTTTCGTAATTAAAACCGAGAAAAAGTTTTAACGATGCGCGTACATCGTCGGCATTATAAAAAGGTACTTCTGTTGCCGGTTTCCCGGCAGCAACGGCATCTTTGTTCGCAAAATCTGCATCGCGTTGATGAATACCGGCACCGTCGAGTAACATAATCGTCGTCAAATCGAGTGTCGGGTTGGTACAATAAATCATACCTTTAAAACCGTCTTTCACGAAACGCGGAATACGTCCGCAGTGATCAATATGCGCATGAGACAGTACCAAGCAATTAATAGTTTTCGGGTCGAATAACCAATGCTCATTAAAATCTTTCATAGCATCTTGATGCCCTTGATACATACCGCAATCAAGCAAAATTGTAAATCCGTCGTCAAGTGTGAGTAAATGCGTACTCCCGGTAACTTCTCTTGCAGCGCCGCAAAATTTAATTTTCATAACTTTATTTTAGATAATGGACAAGTATATCAAATAGTATATCGTAATTCAGAACAAATTTATACATTCGTTTTTAAATCTTCTACCTAAAAACGAATTACTTTTGCAAATAAATTTGAGAAACCGAGAAGTATTGAAATTTTTAAATGTAATTGTTCATTTCCCATTATTCATTGTTCATTATCTCTTATGTCAGTTGAAGTTCAAGCATTAACAAAAACTTATGGTATACAAAACGCTATTGAAGCGATTTCATTTAAAGTAAACAAAGGAGAAATTCTGGGTTTTTTGGGACCGAATGGTGCGGGAAAAACAACGACGATGAAAATTCTAACTTGTTTTATGTTACCGACTTCCGGTAGTGCGCAAGTTTGCGGATTCGATGTTCAACGCAATTCAATGGATGTGCGCCGTCATATCGGTTATTTAGCCGAACACAATCCGTTGTACAAAGATATGTATGTGCGCGAGTACTTAAATTTTGCCGCCGGTTTGAATCAATTAGATAATAAACTTGCGCGAATCAAAGACCTCATCGAACGTGTCGGTTTGGGTTTAGAAGAAAAGAAAAAAATTGGTGCACTATCGAAAGGCTATCGTCAACGGGTTGGTTTGGCCCAAGCTATGTTACACAATCCGGAAGTTTTAATTCTCGACGAACCTACAACTGGTTTAGACCCTAACCAAATTATTGAAATTAGAAACGTTATCCGAGATTTCGGAAAAAATAAAACTGTTATTTTTTCTACTCACATCATGCAAGAAGTACAATTACTTTGCGATCGCGTGATGATTATCAATAAAGGAAAGATTGTTGCGGACGCACCAATTGCAGATTTACAAAAAAATATGCGCCAACAAAATATCATTACCGTTACTTTTCAACAATCGGTTGATGAAAAATTATTAGATACGATAACGGGTATTCAACGCACCGAAAAACTGAATGATAAATCTTATAAACTTTATGCCGATGAAAATGCCGACGTTCAAGCCGCTATTTTCAAATTTTCTGTAAATAATAAAATCGTCTTAACAGAAATGAAACAAGATAAAGCGGGATTAGAAAGTATTTTTAGAGAATTGACGCAGCAGTAAAACAATGTCTATGTAGTGACATGTCGCGACCTGTCACTACATAGACATTGTTTACCCAAATTTCTTGCTAATCTCTTTTATTTCTTGTTCTTTTGATTTCGGATAAATCAGTAAGACATCATTTTCATCAACAATAATAAAATCGTCAAGCCCTTTGATGACAACTTTTTTATTCTTAGGTACTCTAATAATCGAATTGGTTGTTTCGGAAGTATAAACGCGATCGCATTGAATGACATTGTTATTTTCGTCTTTACCCGATTCGAGAAACAGAGAAGCCCAAGTTCCTAAATCTGACCAACCGCAATCGCATGGAATCGTGTGAATGTTGTCCGCTTTTTCCATGATGGCGTAATCAATAGAAATGTTTGGCGTTGTCGGATAGTGTGCATCAATGAAACTTTGTTCGTCTTCGGTATTGTAAACGGCGTTACCTTTTTCTAAAATTTCTAAAATTTCGGGCGCATTAAGTTCAAACGATTGAAGTATTCTTTTAACCGACCAAACAAAAATACCGCCGTTCCAAAGATAATTACCGGCTGCTAAAAATTCTTGTGCTTTTTCTAAAGTCGGTTTTTCTTTGAAAGAATTGACTTTATAAATGCCGTCGTTGTTTGTATCGTGCCGATTGAATTGAATGTAGCCATAACCGGTGTTCGGATGTGTCGGCGTGATACCCAATGTCATCAATGCATTGTGATTTGCCGAAAAGTCAAATGCCTGTTCAATAGTTCGCAAAAAAACTGCTGAATCTGAAATGATGTGATCGGAAGGAGCGACAACAAAAACAGCATTCGGATTTATTTTTTTCAGTTTTAAAGCCATGTAAGCAATACACGGAGCCGTATTATTTCTACTAGGTTCTGCAAGAATTTGGTGCACATTTAATTCCGGTAATTGTTCGTTGATGTGATGAATATAAGCCGCGTTAGTGACGACGAAAATATTTTCAATCGGAATGATAGACTTAAAACGGTCAAAAGTCATTTGCAACAGCGATTGTCCGCTGCCCATAATATCTAAAAACTGTTTGGGTTTTTCTTCCAAACTCGCGGGCCAAAATCTGCTGCCGACACCGCCCGCCATGATGGCTACGTATTTATTTGAATCCATTGTATTGTTATTCGTTATTCGTTATCGGTTATTGGTTATTCGTTTCTGATTCATAAACCGATAACCGATAACGGCTTTAAAAGAGATTTGTTACTTCGTTAACTACTTTGGTGATACCTTGCTCCAAAGAAATTTTATGTTGCCAACCAAGTGCGTGAATTTTAGAAACATCCATGAGTTTGCGCGGTGTGCCGTCCGGTTTTGTAGTATCTAAAACAATTTCACCGGAATAACCCACTATTTTTTTTACTAATTGTGCCAAATCAAAAATACTTAAATCTTCGCCGGTGCCGACATTTACAAAACCCGGTTCGTCAAAATCTTGCATTAAAAAATAACAGGCTTCCGCTAAATCATCTACGTGCATAAATTCTCGAAGGGGCGTACCTGTTCCCCAAATTGTTACAGTCGGCTCATTATTTTTTTTAGCCGTTATAAATTTGCGAATCATTGCCGGCAAAACATGTGAATTTTGCAAATCATAATTATCATTTGGTCCGTACAAATTTGTTGGCATAGCAGAAATAAAATGCGCGCCGTATTGCGCTCTATAAGCATCGCACATTTTTATGCCGGCAATTTTTGCCACCGCATAAGGTTCATTTGTAGGCTCTAATAACCCGGTGAGCAACGATTCTTCTTTTAAAGGTTGCGGTGCTAATCTAGGATAAATACACGATGAACCGAGAAATAAAAGTTTTTTCACACCGAAAGTATGCGCAGCATGAATAATATTGTTCTGAATCATGAGATTATCGTACAAAAAATCGGCGCGATAAATATTATTTGCCAGAATACCGCCAACTTTCGCTGCAGCGAGAAAAACATATTTCGGGCGTTCTTTCTCGAAAAATGTATTTACTTGCGCTTGATTTCTCAAATCCAATTCAGCGGATTTTCTGAAAATAATATGCTCAAATTTATTTTGGTGCAATAAACGAAGAATCGCCGAACCCACCATGCCTCGATGTCCGGCAATATAAATTTTATCTGTTTTATTCATAAAAAATTAGCTGTGAGTTGTTAGCTATGAGCCGTGAGCTATGAGTTAATATTTGGTAGCTCATACCTCACGGCTTATAGCTTGTGAACGTGATTATCTTTCAAAACATAAACAACATTACTTTCCGGACAAACGGCTTCACTGTTTTCATTAAATTTCAAACGATGACCGAACTCACTCATCCAACCCAATTGTTTCGCCGGATTGCCTACAACCAAAGCATAAGGTTTTACATATTTTGTAACAACTGCACCCGCGCCGATAAAAGCAAATTCACCAATATCGTGACCGCAAACTATCGTTGCATTGGCTCCGATTGTTGCGCCTTTTCCAACGTGCGTTTTCATATATTCACTCTTGCGATTAACAGCACTTCTCGGATTTATAACATTTGTGAAAACCATTGAAGGTCCCAGAAAAACATCGTCGTCGCATGTAACGCCGGTATAAATAGATACATTGTTTTGAACTTTTACATTTTTTCCCAACACAACTTGCGGAGAAACCACCACGTTTTGTCCGATGTTACAATTTTCGCCGATGACACAGTTCGACATGACGTGACTAAAGTGCCAAATTTTTGTGCCTTTACCAATGACACAATTATCATCAACTAATGCTGTTTCATGCGCGTAAAATTCTTTCATTATTAGTTGTTTAGATAGTTAGTTGTTAGTAACTAAAGGCTAACCACCTAACTAACCTTTTATTTTATATTTTTTTCAGTAAAGAAATATCAATGCTTATTTTCAAATAAAACTCGGAATTGAGTAATTCGACAGCTACTTTTTGTTTGCCATTGAACGTTATTAATTTTCCTTGCAAGCCCATGAGCGGACCGGCATTAACTTCTACCATATCGCCGGGCAAGTATTCTTTTTTCTCTATCTCAACATCAATGTTTTCCCCAATTAATTTCTTAATGAGGTCTATTTCATTATCTTTAATTGCCAATAAATTTTTACCGATTTTAAAAAAACCGGCCGTGTATGGTGTTTCTAAAACTTTTATGTACTCCGATTTAATAATTTTTACAAAAATGCAACTGTTTATAAGCGGCATTTCTACGGCGCGTACTTTTTTCCCGTATCTGCGCGTAAAATTTTTTATGGGCAAATAAGCATTTATATTATCTGCTGCCAAAAACTTCAATGCCATTTTTTCGCTCCTAAAGCGCGTATGAACGGCAAACCATTTGTCTTCTGTTTCACTCAAATGATTTTCATAGATATTTAGTGTAGCGTTCATAATTTAGTTGTTAATTGTTAGTTATTAGTTGTTAGTTATTACTAAAAACTAATAACTAACAACTATTTAAAATAACTTTTTATAATAAGTTCCGCAATTGTTTCCCCGACAGAAAGCGATGCCGTTGCTGCCGGAGAAGGTGCATTGCAGACATTTACAACGCGGTCTTTTTGTGAAATGAAAAAATCATCGAGTAAATTGCCGCCGGAATCACAGGCTTGCGCACGCACACCTGCACCATACTCATAAACATCTTCGGACTTTATTTCAGGAATAAGTTTTTGTAATGCACTAACAAATGCTTTTTTACTGTAAGAGCGATATAATTCTTCCGCGCCTTCGCGCCAATATTTAAAAGCTATTTTATGAAACCCTCTGAAACTTAAAGTTTCCCAAAACTCCCTCATTTTAATATTTTTTCGATTATAACCTTCTTTTTGATAAGCTAAGACGGCGTTCGGTCCTGCTTCGACACCGCCATGAATCATGCGCGTAAAATGTACGCCGAGAAAAGGAAAATTCGGGTTCGGGACCGGATAAATTAAATTTTTCACCAAAGAAGCACGTTCGTCTCTGATTTTATAATATTCACCTCTAAAAGGAATAATTTGAATATCAATGCTCGGGTCAAATTGTTTGGCAATTTTATCCGAATATAAACCCGCACAGTTTACGACAGTTTTAGTTTCAATATCTCCGCCGGTCGTTTGTAAAACAATTTTATCCGGAAAAGTTTTATGGTTTAATAATTCGTGTTTCAACTTTACTACCCCACCCTTTTTAGAAAAAAGTTCTGCCATTTTATTCGAAACATCCGTATAGTTAATGATGCCGGTTTGCGGAACTAAAACAGAGGCGATACAAGAAACGTGCGGTTCAATTTCTTTTGATTCTTCTTCCGACAGTTTTTTTAAACCGATTAAACCGTTTTCTACACCTCTGTTATAAATGTTTTCTAATAAAGGCAATTCCTCTTTGTTTGTTGCAACAATTATTTTGGCGCAAATATCATAAGAGATCTTATTTTCTTCGGCAAATTTTACCATCATAACGTACCCTTTCAAACAATTTTTTGCTTTAAGGCTGCCGGGTTTGTAATAAATACCGGAATGGATGACGCCACTGTTATGTCCTGTTTGATGTGCCGCAACATGATCTTCTTTATCAATCACACAAATTTTTAGATTGGGCGACAAATTTTGTAATTGATAAGCAGTAGCTAATCCGACAATTCCCGCACCTACTACCGTGACATCATAATGCATAAAAGTATTTTTTTGTTTTGCTTGCGGGACAAAATTATTAATCTTTCATGAAAGATTATATTTTTTCAAAAAAATTGAAGAAAATATGTATTAATATTCATTTTGTTACATCTATTTTATTTATTTTGTTCGATGTTTCAATGGTGATATAACTCCGACATAATGAGTTTTAATTAATTATTCTGCTTATGTTTTCGAAGTCGCATAGTACCATTGTTCTCTGAATTAATCAACCTGTGTAGTTATAAAAAATTCAATTTAAAAAAAATTCAAAAACGTAGTTAAGGTTTTAACCTAAACGACGTGATATTTATCAATTTCAATTTTCAATTAAATATGTCTAATCGTCGTAATTTTTTAAAATTATCTTCACTTGCAAGTATCGGTCTTGCATTACCGAAACAAACTCAAGCAGCACCGACTATCTTAAAAACCGGTTTAAAAGATAAACTCAAAATCGGTTTTATCGGCACCGGTTTGCGCGGACGCGATCACGCAGCTTTAATTTTACGTCGAGATGATTGCATCATTACCGCTATTTGCGATATCGATCCGAAAGCATTGGTGCAAACGCAAAAAGATATTGCCGCTGCCGGAAAATCGAAAGCAGTTGAATATGGTACGCACGACCGCGATTTTTTAAGAATGTTAGATAAAGAAAAACTTGATGCTGTTATTGTCGCAACGCCTTGGGAATGGCACAGTGAACCGGCATTGGCTTGTATGAAACGTGGCATTTATGTCGCAACAGAAGTTTGGGGCGGATTTTCTGTGGATGAAGCATGGACATTAGTAAACACGCACGAACAAACCGGTTCTCATTTGTTTTTTTTAGAAAACGTTTGTTATCGTCGCGATATTATGGCAGTGATGAACATGGTGAAACAAAATATGTTCGGCGAATTATTGCACGTGGAAGCCGGTTATCAACATGATTTGCGCGAAGTAAAATTCAATAACGGCGTTCAACCTTACGGCGGCGGCGTAGAGTTCGGAGAAAAAGGTTTTAGTGAAGCACATTGGCGCACAAATCATTCAGTTCATCGCAACGCCGATTTATATCCGACGCATGGTGTCGGACCGGTGGCGATGATGATCGATATTAATCGTGGCAATCGTTTTATGTATTTGACTTCGACAGCAACAAAATCGCGCGGCTTGCACAATTATATTGTCAATCATCCGAAAGGTGGTGAATCGCATCCGAATGCAAAAGTTGAATTTAAACTTGGCGACATTGTAACAAGTGTGATAAAATGCAGCAACGGCGAAACAGTAATTTTAAGTCACGACACCAACTCACCGCGTCCGTATTCACTTGGATTTCGCGTGCAAGGCACAAAAGGTATTTGGATGGATTTAAATAAATCGATTTATATTGGAGGCGTGAGTGAAAAAGCACACAGTTGGGAAAATGCAGATGCTTATTTAAAAAAATACGATCACCCGTTGTGGCAAAAATATGAAAAAGATGCAGAAGGTGCCGGTCACGGCGGTATGGATTTTTTTGTGATTAATAGTTTTATAGAAGGTGTCAAAAAAAATCAAGCTGCAGCGATTGATGTTTATGATGCAGCCACTTGGCTTTCTATCACACCACTTTCGGAAGCGAGTATTGCTACGGGCAGCACACCGCAAGCATTCCCTGATTTTACACGCGGTCGTTGGATGAATAAGAAAAATGATTTTGGAGTCGGAGAATTTTAACCGAGTTTACGGTTTTTTTAAATAAATAGGTTGATAGTAATTATTTTTATAAAATTTTTAGTTTCTCACCAAAATAGGTGAGAAGCATAAAAAAAAAAGTTTCTCAACTTTGTATCACAATTAAATGTAGGATTATAGAATTAAAATAACATCTCTCGGCTACAAGCTGACTGTCTTGCACCTTTGAATACAAACACAACTAAATTAGTAAACAATCTAAATTCAAACCAAAATGAACTATTTACACCTTGCAAAAGCTGTTATCGGCTTTTATTTTTACATGAAACGGCACACTGCAAATTATGGAGACCCCATTTATCTAAGCGAAGAAGAATGTCAAAAAGTGTACGAAAGTTTAAAAGCAGACAAATATTCTAAGAATAGGTATATTTCTGTAATGGATATTCGTACAATGAAAGTCACGTTTCAACATAATATGGAAAAATTTCTTCCTTACAAAAAAAACTATACTACGGATGATTCTTTTCGAGCTACCCACCCGGATTATTTGATTGATGTAATTCGATGGGCAGAAACGACTTTCCGTTATGTGACTACTGATTTAAAACTCAGCAAAAATTTTAAACCGATGGAACAACATTATCGAGTTACAATACCGATGAAATTGATAGATGGTAAATATCACTGGATGCTACAAGATTGTTCACCTTTACAATTTGACAAAAACAACAACATCATAACTGTTATGAATATTTTTACAATGGTACGCCCCTTCATTACGGGCGAAAAAATACCATTGATGGGTACTTTGTATGACGAAAATTTCGATCAAACAGAATGGAATCAAGCCTTTTGGAAAATGTTTTTTTTACATAAGCCTTTTGTTTT
Organism: Saprospiraceae bacterium; assembly: GCA_043748865.1. Taxonomy (GTDB): domain Bacteria; phylum Bacteroidota; class Bacteroidia; order Chitinophagales; family Saprospiraceae; genus JAAFJT01. Next base: position 5,565 of record JAYTNA010000575.1, on the reverse strand, counting down.
AACACCGGAACAAGATAAAATAATTGAAATATTGACTAAAAATTCTGATTTAACTAATTCGGAAATTGCCGATAAACTCAATAAGAAAAAAAATACTATAGACATTCAGAACAAACAAATTTTGGAACGCGCACGCGAATCTTTTAAATACGAATCTTTTGAAAATGTACGTGAAGTTATTAGTTTTTTAAAATCCGTACAGTTTTTTTCTGATGATTACTTTGCTACACACAAAGCATGGTAATGTTTTTTTACAATCATGGTAATAGTTAACCCCAAAACTACTTTCTAACTTTGTGTTTGAACTCATAACCGCTTCACATTTTAACTCTATTTTTTCATCCAAATAATTCTTATTCAATGAGAACAAGTATTTTTTTTTCCGCACTCATGATTTCTGCACTGATTATTTTTTTCGGTTGTACGAAAGACCAAAATCAAGTTAACGTAAACACACCCGCACCTGTTGAAATTTTGAAAGTCAAACAAGACATTCAAAAAACTTTACGGGAAATTCAATCGCATCAAGGCGTGAGTACCAATGTGCAAACGCGCGTTGCCGGTGCATTTATTGTAGTACCCGCCGGTTCGGTAGATGCACTTAAACAGGCATTGTCGGATGCCGGTGTCGGTGGCGTGGTTTATTTACGCGCCGGTACGCACACCGAAAATTCCAATTTAGTGGTTAAATCACAGGCAATTATTGTCGGTGAAGACGGCGCTGTTTTGAAAATCAAATCTGTACCAAGTGTAAATGATTCCAATGGTGTAACGCCGCTTAATCCGGCTATTCATTTTTTAAATGCACCAAGCTCTGCCATTTTAAATCTTTCTATTGTACCACTTGATGGCGATGGCAGCACGGGCATTCTCTATGAAAACTCTCCGTTGAGTGCCTCCATGTACAATAAATTAACAGGATTTCAGTATTCAATTGAAGTCGAAAAATCTGACAATCCGGTCATCATCGGCAATACAATTGTAGCTTCTACTTTGCGGACACGCGGTGGTATCGGTGCCGAGTTCAATATTGCTGTCATGAATGGTTCGAGTGCTTATATCGCGCAAAATGAATCTTCCGGCGGTTCTCATGGTATATTTGTCTCTGACAAATATGGTACTATTACACAAAATTATACGCATAACAACGGCACCGGTATTAGTCTTTGTAGAATTATACCCAATAGTTTCAGGTTGCCGAACGGACAAACTACCGGTGCCAATACGCCGACCGCTAATTGGAAAGTGAATAACAACAGAGCAGAAAACAATACAGTCGATGGTTTTGTGATAATTAACGGTGCTTCCGGCAATCTTGTAGAAAATAATTCAACAACCGGTAACGGTAAATGGGATTTTGAATTAGCCGGTATTACAAATCGTGCAGGTGTTCCTTTTGTAGCGAGTTTTAATAATACTGTCTCTGCAAGTGCTACTCAATCAGTAAAAGATTGTGGTAATAATAATACAATTAATGGCGGTGTTTTAGATAAAGTTGCGCCTTGTAACTAATCTCGAAGTATAAAATTTTTTAGATTGTTTTATAATTCTCTCGCACGTCAAAACTTTTGGCGTGCGGGAGTTTTAAAGCAAATGGAATCTTACAAATCTCAAAAAATCAGTTTCTGCAAAATATATACACTCCAAATAATTATCATCACACCGACGGCTATATACATAGTGCGCGTCGGTAAAAGTCCCGCAAGACGTGCGGAAACCGGTGCGGCAACAAATCCACCCATCATAATACCGATAATGATTTGCCAATGACCAATGCCGACCATGAAGAAAAATGTCAAAGCACTTGCAAAAGCGACAAAAAATTTAGAAGCATTTACAGTTCCAACCACAAAACGCGGTGTTCTGCCTTTTGAAACCAAAGTTGAAGTAATGAGCGGTCCCCAACCGCCACCGCCAAATGAATCTATAAATCCGCCGATAGTTGCTAAATAACCGATATTTTTTACTTTTTGACGCATCACCTTTTTCTTAAAAACTTTGCTCAAAATATTAATGCCAAGTACAGCTGCATAAATGGCGAGCAAAGGTTTTATCCATGCACCGTAATGTTCACCGAAATAAACTAAAGCCATTGCGCCGAAAACGGCTCCGATAATACCGGGAAGAATTAATGCGCGTAAAAGTTTTTTGTTGATGTTACCGAATTTATAATGCGAGTAACCCGAAGCCGCCATCGAAAATAATTCGGCTGTATGAATCGAAGAACCCATTACTACGGGCGGAATATTCAACGTCATCAACGCAATTGAAGTTGTAACGCCGTAACCGAGACCAAGTAAACCGGCAACAAATTCGGCGATAAAACCGGTGAGTACATACCAACGAAAATTTTTATCTAAAGAATCAACAAATTCATGCACACCTTTTTGATAAGAATACAGTACTATAAAATTGACAATCAACAAAATACAAAATGCGATGAGCGAAATAATAGCGAGGAGTTTCCATTTAGAAATTTTTGGCTTTGAAATTTCAACTTCTTCTTCCGATTCAATTAATTTATCTTCAACTAAAACATTTGTGAGTTTATTTAGTGCAACAACTTTATTCGCAAAATCACCACCAATTTTTTGTCGAATGATGCCCATATTGGTCAAAATTTCATTCAATTCTTTGTCCGGCAAAGTTTCGGTAAGCATTTCGCGCAAACGTTTTGCTACAGTGGGCGATTTACCGTTGGTAGAAATCGCAATTTTTAAATCGCCTTTTTGTACCACGCTCGATAAATAGAAATCACATTCGTGTGGTGTGTCTGCAACGTTGCACAAAATATGTTTTTCTTCGGCAAGTCTTTTTATTTGAGTGTTTACTTTTTTATCGTCCGTAGCTGCAATTATAAAATCGTGATCAAGAATATCCGTTGGTTCAAAAAGTTTTTCGTGCAGCGTTACTTTTTTATATTGCGCTGCCATCTCTTTTATCTCGTTCGATATTTCACGACCAACCAATGTAATAGTTGTCGCCGGACTGTTCGATAAAACAGCAGACAATTTTTCTAAGCCAACAAATCCACCACCAACTATCAGCAAACGAAATTTTTCGAGCTTGAGAAAAATCGGGAATAAGTTATTGCCCGCACCTCCGACAGACTTATCTACTTCGGCATTTATGCCGGAGTTAGTCATGCTGCTCTCAACACTCTCTGAATCTGACGGCTCATAGCTGAAGGTTGAGGGCTGAAAATTATTTATTGAAATCTCTGCCATTGTCTGTTGCATTTACATAACCTTTACGAATGGTAAAATCACCGAAACGTTCACCCAGCGATTTATTTTGTGCGAAGTCAGTGAGTATCGGGCGCAATGCGGATAAAATCCCGGCTTCGTCCAACATTTCTTTGTACAATTTATTCAAACGCTCTCCACTGTGTGCAGCACCGAGATACATATTGTATTTGCCAATTGCACGACCGATAAACGCAATTTCGCCGAGATAAGGACGCGCACAACCGTTCGGACAACCGGTCATACGGATGACGATATTTTCTTTTTCTAATTTGAGTTCGCGAATGATGACATCAATTTTATCAATCAATGAAGGCAAATATCTTTCAGCTTCAGCAAATGCGAGTGTACAAGTATTTAAAGCAACACAAGCAATAGAATTTAGTCGCAAACCCGTTTGTTTGAAAGTTTCTTGCAACACGCCATATTGTTCAAGAATTTTTTCAGTATGTTGTTTTGCTTTGTCGGATAAATTACAAATCATTAAATTTTGATTGCCGGTTAAACGGAAATCGCCTTCATTGAGTTCTGCTACTTTTTTTAATGCAGTTTTAAGTTTATAATTTTCTGTATCAATCACACGACCACCTTCGATAAAAAGCGTTAAATTATAATTGCCGTTTGTATTTTTCGACCAACCGAAATGATCACCATTACTTTCAAATTTAAAGGGTTTTGCAGGTTCTAATTTGTAACTGAGACGATTGTGCATTTCATTTACGAAAACATCTAACCCGAATTTTTCTATCGTGTATTTAAGTCGCGAAAATTTTCTATTTTCACGATTACCCCAATCGCGTTGAATGGTAATTATTTTTTCGCAAACATCAATCACTTTTTCTTTTTCTATAAAACCAATCACATCGGCGAGGCGCGGAAAAGTATCAAGCATACCGAAAGTCATCCCGAACCCACCACCGATTGCAACATTATAACCTAAAAGATTTCCCTCTTTTTCAATCGCGATGAGTCCGACATCATTGGAAAAAATATCTACATCATTATAAGGTGGTGTTGCAATGGCAATTTTAAATTTACGCGGTAAATAAAGTTTACCGTAAATTGGTTCATCATCCGGTTTAATTTCGTGGGTAATAACCGGTGAAACGTTTTCCGATTTTTCACCATTTAACCAAAGTTCGTAATAAGCAGAAGTTTTTGGTGTAAAGTACGCCGAAATACGCGCCGAATCTTTATAAACTTCGTCATGCACTTTCGATAAATACGGATTCGGATTGCACATCACGTTTCTGTTCACATCTCCGCAACCGGCGATACTGTCCAACAAAACTTGGTTAAAACCTTCAATCGCAGGTTTCAAACTTTTTTTATAAATGCCGTGCAATTGAAACGCTTGTCGTGTCGTGAGTTTCATTGTTTCATTACCAAATTCATTCGACAATTCATTCATCCGCAACCATTGTTTCGGCGAAGCGACACCACCCGGCACACGCACACGAATCATAAACGAGTAAAGTGGTTCTAATTTTTGTGCTTTGCGTTCACTGTCTAAATCGCGGTCGGTTTGTTGATAAGAGCCGTGAAATTTTATGAGTTGCGTATCGTCATGATACAACGCACCGGTAATATCGTTACTTAAACTTTCGCGAATCGTACCGCGCAAGTAATTGCTTTTATCTTTCGCTATTTCTACTTCGGAAACCGCCATTCGATTTTGGATTTTGGATTTTGGATTTTGGATTTCCGATTTGAAAGTTTTAAATCCAAAATCCAAAATCATTTAATAAACGTCTTCGAGATATTTTCTCGTTTTTTTCAAATTTTTTATAAACGCTGTCGCTTTTTCTTCCGGCAAACCACCTTCTTTTTGTGCTATTTGAACGAAAGCGCGTTCAACATCAATCGCCATTTTATTTTTATCACCGCATACATAAAGCGTCGTGCCGTTATTGATCCATTCCCAAACTTGTTTCGATTTTTGTAAAAGGCGGTGTTGCACATAAATTTTTTCGGCTTGATCGCGTGAAAAAGCTAAATCCAATCTTGTAAGCACGCCTTTTTTCAAATACTGCTGCCATTCTGTTTGGTATAAAAAATCTGTGGTAAAGTTCGGATTGCCGAATACTAACCAATTCTTTCCTTCCGCACCGATTTCCGCACGCTCTTCAACAAAAGCGCGGAAAGGTGCGACACCTGTTCCGGGTCCGACCATTAAAATATCAGCGTTATTATTTTTCGGCAATTTAAAAAATTCATTGCTTTCTAAAAAAACATTCACACTATCACCGATATTAACTCTGTCCGATAAAAAAGAAGAAGCTACACCTTGTTTTTTTCTGCCGTATTTTTCGTAACGCAC
>JAYTNA010000574.1:0-1769 GCA_043748865.1 Saprospiraceae bacterium | reverse complement strand
TAGGCTTTGATTTGTGTGTGCAAGTCGGTCCCGCGAATAATTATTTCTTTTTCATAATTTATTTGAAAAATACTTGCGACTTCTTTTTTGGTTAATATACAATGTTCGGCACCGGTATCGAACATGAATCGAAGCGGCAATAAACCGTTGAATAATACTTTCAATATAATAAAATTACCTTGTCGTTCAAACGGTATCTCCGCTTTTTTTTCATTTTTATTGATTGACAAACTTGGGATTATGGATTGCGAAAATAGGGGAGAGGGGGAAATAAAAAATAAAAAATAAAAAATAAAAAATAGAACTAAAGGAATCGAAAAAAAATTTTTATTTTTCGTTACAGTTTCTGTATCAAAATTACGTGTTACATTAATAAAAATATTTTTCATTTTCAATTTGTCTTCTTTGTATAAACCGGTTTAAAACAGTTTATACAAAGAAAACATAAATCGACATAAATGTTTACTTTTTTGAGATTTATTTTTATTTCGAATTAAAATTCAAACCGCATTTTGAAACGCACGGCATATTTGCTTACGTCCGGATTATCTAAATAATTGAGACGACGTACCAAATCAATGCGCAGTACTTTGAAAATATTTCCGACTCCAACAGACGCTTCCATGTACGGTCCATGATTGAAAATAAATGTTGTCGGAAGGCCGGTATTTTTATCTGTCGGGAAAAGATAAGTTTTTTGATGAATGCCGGGCGTATTCTGTGGGTCTAAACCACCGTAAATACTTTTGAATGTAATGATTTCGCGCCATTTTAATTTTTTCAATAAAGGAATTTTATTAAAAAAGAAACCGTCAAAGAAATGCGCAATGTTCAAACTCACGTACTTATCACTCACGAATTCTAAAGAATTCATCATATTGAATGAATTGTCGAGATATGCCAACGTTTGATTGGCGCGGTGATTAATTAAAAGCGGAAACGGTACAGTTCCCCATAATCTGCCGACTTCAAACATCACATCGGTTTTACCGATTGGCGCGATATAAAAACGTTTGAACACATCGAAACTCAAATTATGATAGTCCAATCCTTTTGAAGCCGCACTCACACCGTTGCCGTAATGATAGTGTAAGCCAAAAATCGGATAGCGGTTGATAATTTGTTTGCGCCTTTTTTTGTTTTGGAAAAATTCTTCGTTGGGTGCAAAACGCAAATCGGCAAAAAAATCGGTTACGTGCGTACTGCTTATTTTAATATCGTTCCCTAATGAATCAACGCGATGAAATAATAAGCTGCCTGCCGGTGTCCATTCCATATTTTGAACACCGAATTGATACGTAAAACCTGTTTCGGCTTCGTGTGTATAAGATACGCCGAACGAACGTTTATAGTACAAACGAAATCCGTCACCACGTCGGAATGACATGAAAAAATTATCTTCATATCGGTTCGATACAACCTGTCCCGGAATTTCGGTATTGTAAGTGTACCAAGTCTTCGCAATATTCTGAATGCGATCTGTTAAACCGTCTTTATTGAAATAATAATTGAGTGTGCCGTTGTATTTAAAAATTTTATCTAAAGTACCATACGCCAAAAAAGCATCTAAGCGAAAATGTTTATCGAAACCCAAAGTCGTACGACCACCCATACGAAAACGTCCGCCTTCGATAGGATTAAAACTATAAAGCGTATTGAAAGGACCAAACTCTAATTTGTTCACATCAATAAAACCTGAAAAAAGAAAACCGATTGTTTTTTTTACTTGTTTATATTTCGGCACTTTTGTTACGCTGTCAATTGTTTCA
>JAYTNA010000573.1:0-2036 GCA_043748865.1 Saprospiraceae bacterium | reverse complement strand
CACTTTCGCAAATAGGCAGAACTAACGACGGCACCGACCCGAAAGGTTTTTTTAACGTAGAAATTCAAGTGGACTTAAAAGCTAAAAAAGATTGGCGTAAAGGTTTGACGGAAGATGAGTTAGTAGATTCCATTGATGTACAAATGAAGAAATTGCCGGGTATTATTTTCAACTACTCGCAACCCATTCGAGATAATGTGGAAGAAGCCGTTGCCGGTGTACCGGCTTCAATGGCTGTAAAAATTTTCGGTAATGATTTTAACTCGTTAGATTCGTTATCTCAAAAAACAATGGCGATTTTAAAAAATGTTCAGGGAGTTGATGATTTGGGTATACTTAAAAATTTAGGACAACCGGAATTTCGTATCGAACTCGACCAACGCAAAATGGCGTTTTATGGTGTCACTACGGCGAATGCGCAAGCTGTTGTTGAAATGGCAATTGGTGGTAAAGCCGCTTCAATTTTATATGAAAACGAACGCAAGTTTGATATTCGCATTCGTTATCCGGCAGCTTTTCGAGACGAACAAGGCAAAATTGAAAATTTATTAATTCCGGGAGCCGATGGTGCGAAAGTGCCTTTAAAAGCCATTGCTGATATTGGTTTGAAAACGGGTCCGTCATTTATTTATCGCGATAATAATTCACGGTACATCGCGGTAAAATTTTCTGTGCGCGGACGCGATTTAGGTTCGACAATTGCCGACGCGCAAAAACAAGTTGCTGAAAAATTAAAACTGCCGGAAAATTATGACATGACTTGGAATGGCGAATTTGAAAATCAAACCCGCGCGATGAATACTTTAAGTCAAGTTGTACCGATTTGTTTGGTCGCAATTTTACTCATTCTATTTATTACATTCGGCAATCTCGGCGATGCATTTTTAGTTATTTTAAATGTGCCGTTTGCACTTATAGGCGGAATTTTGGCTCTGCACATTACACAAATGAATTTTTCGATTTCTGCCGGCATCGGTTTCATCGCTTTGTTTGGTGTTTGTATTCAGAACGGTGTAATTTTAATTTCCGTTTTCAATAAAAATTTAAAAGCGCGTATGCCGATTGATATTGCACTTAGAGAAGGCATGCGTTCGCGTATTCGCGCGGTAGTTATGACAGCGATGATGGCGGCAATCGGTTTAATTCCGGCAGCGATTTCAAACGGTATTGGTTCGGAAGCACAAAAACCTTTGGCGCGCGTTGTTATCGGCGGTTTAGTTACTTCAACGATACTGACACTTTTAATTTTGCCGATTTTGTACGCTATTTATTATCGTATTATGCACAATCGGCGCGTTAAGAAAAATAATAAACAAGCATGGTTGGATTGAAGTCTATTTTATTCCTAATTAGAAACTAAGCTTTCTTACAAAAAAGTGGACAATAGATTTTATAAGCATTTCTCGCAGATTTGCGCAGATTTTATACGCAGATTTATGCAGATTTTCTAAAACTTAGCATTCTGCGAACGTTTGCGTTTTAAAATCTGCGGGAAATTTGTTTTTATATGAAAGCTCTATACTTAGGAATGAGAAATAAATAAAATTTTTTTCAAAGCAATAAATAAAATAAAATTGCCACCTCACCCCAAAACATAATTCCTAGAACACTAAAAATTATGGTTGTAACAAAACGACTTTTAGGATATTTTTCCGGATCTTTCTTGGTCATACGTCCATATTTAATACCGAGAATTAAAGCATAAATAGACGCACCCAAACCTAAAAGACTTAGTAATAAGGCTACGCCTACGCCTATCTTAAAAATAAATTTGAGTGCAAGCACCCAACCGATTAAACTGCCTAAACTTAAACCGAAACCTGAATTGCCGGCAATCGGCGTTTCTTTTGTTGTCGAGTCTCTTTCGGATTTTTTAATTTTGCTTTTAAGCAACGACAAAATTATTTTTTCCTTAAAAGTTAATTTTCTTGTTTTTTTGTCTTCAACTTTCGGCTGATTTAAAGCAGTTGTTGTGCTTTCAGAAACAATTATTGAGGTTTCAAAACTTGAACTGTAAGTTGCGGCTTTAGTGCTTG
>JAYTNA010000572.1:0-1283 GCA_043748865.1 Saprospiraceae bacterium | reverse complement strand
CTAAAAACATTTTATTATTTTAGACTAACCGACTAACCGACTAACCGACTACTTTAGAACTTTAAACGATTTAAAAAATCAATATCCGTTGATTTTGTGTTTCTGTAAATCATCATGAGGATAGCCAAACCAATTGCTACTTCTGCTGCTGCTACTGCCATGATGAAAAAAACGAACACCTGGGCGTCAGCATGATTCCAAAAACGGCTAAACGTTACTAATAATAAATTCACGGCATTGAGCATAAGTTCAATACACATAAAAATAACGATAGCGTTTCGGCGCAATAAAACGCCGGTCACACCAATTGAAAATAAAATCATACTCAACCAGATGTACCACATCATCGGAATATCGTGTACGATGTAATTATTCATTTATAATGGTTAATGGTTAATGGTTAATGACTAATAGGCGAATTATTAATTAACCATTAACCATTATTATTGTATTTCCTTCTTACCCAACATCACCGCACCGACCATACCGGCTAAAAATAAAATAGCAGATATTTCAAATGGGACAGCGTAAGTAGAATATAGAATGCTTCCTAATTTTTCTATAGTGCCTATGTCTTCATTAATCCCGTTCGGAATTTTTAAATCCGCTACACTCCGCACCGATGCAATCAATACAATCATTAAAACACCACCACTGATAGTCGCGGCGATTTTTGAAAGCATAGGTTTATCGGGTTCGGACTCTGTATTCAAATTCATCATCATGATCGTGTATAAAAACAAAACCATAATAGCTCCTGCATATACAATGATGTGTACCGCCGCTAAAAAAGGTGTGTTGAGTAAGAAATAATGTCCGGCAATTGAAAAAAATGTAACAATCAGTGCCAAAACATTATAAACAGGATTGCGATAAAAGACGACAAAAAGCGCACTCGCAATTGCCATTGCCGATAATAAAAAAAATAGAAATTGAGTAACAGAAGGCATAAAAGTTGATTTTCGATTTCTGATTTTCGATTTGGATTTGAAATAACTATTGGTTGAATTTTGACAATCTAAAATCCAAAATCCAAAATCGCTTAGTGTACTTCGTCGCCGGCTTTAATATAATCTGTATCAGTTTTATCTTGCCAAGTTTGGTTGTGCGTATGAAATTTATCGTGTTTAAACTCTAAAGTTTCCGGTGTTTGGCGTTTTGTTATGTCTATTCTATGTTCTAAGGTTTCCGTTAGTTTATCTTTACCGTAAATCATCGTATCTCGGTCGGTATCAACCACAACCATTCTATCCGTTAAAAAAATGGCTTCTTTAGGACACGCT
>JAYTNA010000571.1:0-3069 GCA_043748865.1 Saprospiraceae bacterium | reverse complement strand
ATGGCATGGCACAGTGCGGGTACATACCGTATTTCAGATGGACGCGGCGGTGCCGGCTCAGGCAATCAACGTTTTGCACCGCTTAACAGCTGGCCTGATAACGGTAATTTGGATAAGGCACGTTTTTTACTGTGGCCTATTAAACAAAAGTATGGCAAACAACTTTCGTGGGCAGATTTATTGATATTAGCCGGAAACTGTGCATTAGAATCCATGGGTTTCAAGACTTTTGGTTTTGCCGGCGGTCGTGAAGATATTTTTGAACCTCAACAAGATGTGAATTGGGGGACGGAAAGAGAATGGATGGGCGATAAACGCTACACAGGCGATCGAGAATTAGCCAATCCATTAGCAGCAGTGCAAATGGGATTAATTTATGTAAATCCGGAAGGACCTAATGCCAATCCGGATCCGTTGGGTTCTGCAAAAGATATTAGAGAAACTTTTGCGCGCATGGCGATGAATGATGAAGAAACGGTAGCATTAGTTGCCGGCGGACATACTTTCGGCAAATCACACGGTGCAGCAAGTGTTACACATGTAGGTCGTGAACCAGAAGGTGCAAGTATTGAACAGCTCGGCATGGGTTGGCAGAATAGTTTTGGATCGGGCAAAGGCGGCGATACCATAACGAGCGGTATTGAAGGTGCTTGGAAACCGAATCCGACTACTTGGGATAATGGATATTTTGGAACTTTATTAAAACATGATTGGAAATTAACAAAAAGTCCTGCCGGCGCACATCAATGGATACCGACTGATGAAAACGCCGTTACGGTTGTTGACGCACATGACCCGACTAAACGCCACGCACCGGTAATGACAACAGCAGATATGGCATTGAAAATGGATCCGGTTTATGCAAAAATTTCAGAAAATTACTTCGAAAATTTTGATCATCTTGCAGACGCGTTTGCACGCGCTTGGTTTAAACTTACACACCGTGATATGGGTCCGATTACGCGATATTTAGGCTCTGAAGTTCCTAAAGAGGAATTGATTTGGCAAGACCCGATTCCGGCTGCAAAAAATGAATTAAATGATGAGGACATTACTAATTTAAAAAATAAAATTCTTGCGTCAGGACTTTCAATAGCGCAATTAGTTTCTACTGCTTGGGCTTCTGCTTCTACGTTCCGTAGTTCCGATAAACGCGGCGGTGCCAATGGTGCACGTATTCGTTTTGCACCTCAAAACAATTGGGAGGTCAACAATCCGACACAATTAAATTATGTATTAAGTACTTTGGAAGGCATACAAACTACATTTGCTATTACTGGCAAACATGTTTCTATCGCAGATTTAATTGTTCTGGGAGGTTGTGCCGCTATTGAAAAAGCCGGTAAAAATGCCGGACACGAAATATCTGTGCCTTTTACGCCGGGCAGAGGTGATGCGACGGAAGAACAAACTGATGCACATTCGTTTGAGGCATTAGAACCTAAAGCAGATGGTTTCAGAAATTACAGAAATTCGCTTTACAGTGCAATAACGGAAGAAATGTTAGTGGATAAAGCGCAATTATTAAACTTAACGCCGCCGGAAATGACGGTATTGCTGGGCGGTATGCGCGTGTTGAACACGAATTTCGATGGTTCTAAACGCGGTGTATTCACAAGAACGCCTGATAAATTGACAAATGATTTTTTTGTCAATCTTTTAGATTTAGGAATTACTTGGAAAGCTTCTAACGATACAGGTGAAGTTTTTGCAGGTTTCAGTCGCAAAACAGGCGATGTAGAATGGATGGCTACACGTGCAGATTTAATTTTTGGTTCAAACTCCGAGTTGCGTGCGCTTGCGGAAGTATATGCTTGTAACGATTCAAAAGAAAAATTTGTCAAAGATTTTGTTGCTGCTTGGCATAAAGTAATGAATGCGGATAGATTTGATTTAGTGCAATAAGGATTTTTCGATTAAATAATTTTCACGCTTTAAATTTGCAGAAATTGTAATTAAATTTATAGTTTCTGTAAGTTTAAGGCGTTTTAATTTTAAAAGCATAATTATATAAATCTTGTTGCCGCGAAAGATTGTGAATATGGAGTTGTTAGGATATTGAAAAGAATAAAATTAGTAAATCTTGCTAATTGCTAAAAGCAACAAATACTGTTTTCATACGTTAGGATTAAAAACATTGATTTAATTTTCAAACTTTAAAAAATCCAATCAATGCGCTTCTTAATTTTACTTTTTGCTTTTTTACTTTTCACTAATTTTTTTCTAAACGCACAATCCGGTGAATGGCGTTTTCTTCTCGGCGCAAAAGTTTCTTCAGAATGGAACAGACCTCAACAATATAGTATTCCCGGTGAAGATTATTATTGGCAGATTAACGAAACACAACCCATCATCTTACCGGTTTTTTCGGCAATTTATTCGCACAAACTTACGGGTAAATTTGATTGGAGCTTAGGTATAAATTTAGATAAACACGGTTTCAAAGAAATAGGTACTTTCTACGATTTAGTTCCGGTTGAAAAACGAATTTATGAAAATAATTACACCAAAACATATGTAGGTGCATTAGTCGGTTTGCGTTACAGAATTTCTGAATTGAAAAATTGGAAAATAAGCACTGAAGTGTTGCTGAATCCGGAATTATGTGCGAATGATTATAACGATGGTACAAAAAAAACGGCACTTTCCGCCATGTTTATGATTAATTTTGAAAAATTGATTTTTAAACATACTTCAATAGTTATCAGTCCGGTTTTTCAAACAGTAATAATGAATTATAAACTTGAATCTACGCCTTCTTTTGCAACAATTCCTTATACTAAATCTTTTCCTTTTAGTTTGGGGATAAACATGGGTGTAAAATTTTAAATAAAAATTCTCTAGTTTCTGTGAGTTTAAGGCGTTTTTAGTTTATAACCAAAAAAAAATTGAAACAGGCGCAATAGATTTTCATGAAAATTGTGTAAATTTGTTCTGTAATAATTTTTTGAAATAAATAAATGAATGTAGCTGAATTAAAAATGGAAATGGTTGAGATTATTTCTCAAACCTATGATGAACAAACGGTTAATAGGCTCTACGCTAAGTTGCAAGAAGCAATTAAAGCCG
>JAYTNA010000570.1:0-2035 GCA_043748865.1 Saprospiraceae bacterium | reverse complement strand
AAGGCATCATCACCTTGAGCATCCGGAACTGTTTCTTCTTGAAAAGCGTTTGACAAAACGCTCAAAAACATTCTGTCCAAACCTACGGATGTTTCAACTACAAACGGAATATAACTTTCGTTGAGTTCCGGATCGAAATAATGTAATTTTTTCCCGGAAAACTCCTGGTGTTTTTTTAAATCGAAATCTGTGCGCGAGTGAATACCTTCCAACTCTCGAAAACCGAAGGGAAATTCAAATTGAATATCTACGGCAGCGTCGGCATAGTGCGCCAAATTATCGTGATCTTTAAATTTTAATTTTGATGATGGTGTACCGAGTGCTAAATGCCAAGCCATACGCGATGCTTTCCATTTTTGATACCAATCTTTTTGCGTACCCGGACGAATAAAAAATTGCATTTCCATTTGTTCAAACTCGCGCATTCGGAAAATAAATTGTCGTGCCACTATTTCATTTCTGAAAGCCTTTCCGATTTGAGCAATACCGAAAGGAATTTTTTGGCGCGTTGATTTCTGTATGTTCAAAAAATTGACAAAAATACCTTGTGCCGTTTCCGGACGTAAATACAATTTACTTTCTTCGCCGGTAATGTTACCGAGTTGCGTGTTGAACATCAAATTGAATTGACGCACTTCCGTCCAATTTTTTGTACCGCTTTCAGGATCAACAATTTCAAGCGTATCAATCATATTTTTCAAACCCGCCATGTCGTTATTTTTCATGGCAGTTCCTAAATCCGTTTCAATTTTATCTGCTTTTTCTTTGTATTCTACACAACGCACGTTTGTTGCGCGAAACATAGTTTCATCAAAAGTTTCACCGAAACGTTTAGCGGCTTTTTCAACTTCTTTATCAATCTTAGCCTGAATTTTTTCTATTTCACCTTCGATGAGTTGATCGGCACGGTAGCGTTTTTTGGAATCTTTATTGTCCAACATCGGATCGTTAAAAGCATCTACGTGACCGGAAGCTTTCCAAACTTTCGGATGCATAAAAATTGCCGCGTCAATGCCGACAATGTTTTGATTTAACTGCGTCATCGCCTTCAACCAATATTCTTTGATATTATTTTTCAAAACCGAACCGTACGGACCATAATCATACACCGCCGCTAATCCGTTTTCATAAATTTCGGATGAACCATACACAAATCCGTACTCTTTGGAGTGTGCTACTATTTTTTTAAAAATATCTTCTTGTTGAGCCATTTTATATTAAATTACGAATTACGAATTGCGAATTACAAATTACAACTAATTTTGAGTTGGTAATTTGTAATTTGTAATTCGTAATTAAAAAAAGTTTGCAAAGATAATTGCACAATAATAATTCCAATTAGTGAAATGAGTTGTTTTCTTTGTGATTTAAAATAAAATTATAGCTTTGAGCTATTAATCTTGAGCTTTAAGTAAAAATTTATTGCGCTAAAAACTAAAAAAAAATTAATTTTGAAAACGTTTAGTAGGAATTTATATGAAAATCTTAGTTATTATTTTAAAGAAAAACAACCGCGAAGCGGTTCAATATAAATAGCCCTGCGTGAAACGCAGGGACAAAAAACAAGGTTTTGTAACCGCGATAGCGGTTGAATGTGTCAAATAAACGGTTAAAAGATAGTGTTCACATTCAATTGCTTTCGCGGTTGCTAATTTATTTCGTTTCCCCCCGCGTTCACGCAGGGCTATTTATATTAAACCGCTTTCGCGGTTTTATGCCTCAAATATAACCTGAGTAGTTTCTGAAATCTTTCTTAAGTAGTTTATTAATTTTTAGAATTTGCACCTTGAGTTCTAAACAAGAATTATGTAATTAAAAATATTACCTACAAAGTTATTATTTTTCTTAAAATTCAGCAATGAATATTTTATCTTTATTTCCGGATTGGCAGTCCTCCAAACAAGTTCTTTTATAAAATAATTTCTCGCAAAGACGCTAAGTCGCAAAGATTTTTATTTTTTTTTGCGACTTTGCGTCTTTGCGAGAAATTATTTGGAAGACTTTAAGTTGGGTAATATAATGAAGACACGAAAAC
>JAYTNA010000569.1:0-2571 GCA_043748865.1 Saprospiraceae bacterium | reverse complement strand
GGACGACGTACACTGAGAGAGGAGAGAGACATATTGATTTTGGATTTTAAATTTACGATTTTGGATCTGAAATTCCTTTTACTACCACAATTTTTATTTGAATTGTTTTACTTTCCGAAATAGTTTCTTGTTTCCGGTCATTTACTGCGCTTGGTTTGGGCCAAATATGAAAACCGCCATGCCCCCAACTTAAAGTCCAAGTCCCCCAAATACCGTTTTCATCTACACTACCTTCATAAAAAACAGTATGAGAGCCGTAATTTTTTGTCAAACTACATTTTAATGCATTCTTATCATAAGTACCGCGCCAACTGAACGCGCCAATATCATCACCGCCGCTACCGGTGATTAAATTATTTTTAAAATCAATTTGCAACGACATTTTATGTTGCTGTGCATCCGGTCCGAAGGCGTAAGTATAAAACCCTTCCCATTCGCCACTCGGAAATAAAGGATGCGTTTCATTGGTATCTTTATTTTTTTCTGTGTTAATCATGATAAGCTGTTAGCCGTCAGCTTTCAGCTTTCAGCCATTCAATAATTAGTTTTAACTTATTACCCGCTTCAATTACTTTTAACGGCAAATTTTTTCTGATAGCTGACGGCTATAATACTTTCGTAAACTTAACACCTGCATCCGGTTTCAAACTCATTAAACCTGAAGTAATAATCGTATCGCCAACTTGAACGCCGGTGAGAATTTGTATTTTGGTATCTGTTCGTACACCGACCTCAACTGTGATTGCCTGCGCTTTGCCATTTTTAGAAACGTAAATTTGTTGGCCTTTCAATATCGGTACAATTGCTTCAGTCGGCACCATCAAAGCGTTGTCAATTTCTTTCAAATTAAAATTCACTTTCACAAAAGCACCGGGTTTTAGCACGTTGTTTGGATTGGGTGCTGTTGCTCTTAGTTTTAAAGTACGCGTTATCGGGTCAATTTGATTTTCAGTGGCATATACTTTTCCGAAAAAATTTTGTGTCGAAGCATCGCTTTGAAATGTCAAAGTTTCGCCGATTTTAACTTGATTGACATATTTTTCCGGAATCGTAAAATCAATTTTTAACGGATTAAGCATTTGTATCGTCGCTACTTGACTCGAAGCGTTGATATAAGAACCGACAGAAACATTTTTTAAACCAATTACACCATTGAAAGGTGCTTTTATTTCCGTTTTATCAATCTGCGTTTGCGTATATTCCATATCCGCTTTAATATTATTGATTTGTAATGTCACCGCATCATACTCGTCTTGTGAAACACCTTTAATATCTAAAAGTTTTCGTAAACGCCCTTCACTTTGTTGCGATAATTCCAATTGTGCGCGATATTTTTTCAGTTGCGCTTGAAAATCCGCGTCGTTGAGTTTGATGAGTAATTGACCTTTTGTCACCGGTTTTCCTTCCGAAAAATTAAGCGCGGTGATTTTTCCGGCGAGTTCCGGTTTTATATCAACGATTTCACTGGCTACAATTGAACCCGTTGCAAAAATTTTATTATCTAATTTTTCGGATTTAATTACATAACCCAAAACACCGGTAGTTGCACTTGATTTGCCGGCAGTAGACGGTGGTGCAACAGCAATAGTGTTTTCACGTGGAAAATATTTGATTTTTATAAAAGCCAATGCGCCGAAAAGCGCGAGAAAAATGCCAATGCGTAGGAGTAGTTTCATTATTAATTGTCAGGTGTGATAGAGCAAAAATAAAAGTCAACAAAGTGACGAAAAAAATAGGACATTTTATAATTTTTGGTGTAATTATTTGAAATTTCATTTTTGATTGGATGAAAATCCTACTCTTATGCTATATTGTTCAGGTTTTGTTTCTCATTTATTAAAGAATAAACTTGAGACATTTTGAAATTTCTGACGCAGAATTCTCTTGATGATTCAGGATTATTCTTAGCCTTGAGTTAAAATCCGGATTAATATAAATAATTACAAGAAATTTAAAGGATGTTAAAAACTGAAATCACAAATAACAATGCTTGGGCTAATTTGCACAAAATCGTTTTTCGATTTTTCTTTATTTATTTTCTCCTATACATAGCCCCTTGGACTTGGATTTTTGATTTGCCAATTCCGGGATTTGAGACAATTTCAAATTTTTACAGCGCATGTATTGATTGGTTTGTAAATGCTGTAAACAAATATTTTTTTCATGTGCGTCCGGTTTTAGTGCCTACGAATGGCAGCGGTGATACATCGTTTGGCTGGGCGCAAGTATGTTTGTTTTTATCACTTGCAATATTTGGTACCACAGTTTGGACTTTATTGGACATAAGAAGAAAAAACTACACGCTATTAGATTATTGGTTCAGAACCATAATTCGTTATAATTTAGCAATGATTGCAATGGGCTATGGCTTAGCTAAAGTTTTTTTATCACAAATGCCCTTTCCTACTGAATCTTTATTGAGTACTAATTTGGGCGATTTGTTGCCAATGCGTTTGTCGTGGTTGTTTATTGGCTATTCAGCACCCTATGAAATTTTTGCAGGCGCAATGGAAATAATTGCAGCAGTATTATTGCTGAACAGAAAAACTATTACGTTTGGATTGTTCGTTG
>JAYTNA010000568.1:0-1742 GCA_043748865.1 Saprospiraceae bacterium | reverse complement strand
TAAAATATTCCACAGTAGAACCAACCGGAAATTTCCCGCTTAGACCTGTAACAACCGGTGTTTGCATTGCAGCTGCTATTTCCCAAGTAGTTTCATCATCATTAACGATGGAAAAAAGCGGCGAATCCGCTGATGTACTGTGCACATCAATCAGAAATATTCTTTTAGGTATCGTTTGTTTTATTTCATTTCTAATACAATCTATGAGTTCGATGAGTTCTTTATATTCATTTGTGGGATTTTTTTTTGCGTAACTTTCTTCGATGATATTTTTAAGAAAAAGCCTATTCAAATCGTGTTCGATATAACGCACACCTTTTGAATAGGCTTTTTTATTGCCGATGATACCAACGACAGTGCCGGTGACAGAAACAGTTTTAAGTGCGAAAAATAATTTTTCAATTACTTTTATGCCAACCGGTTCATTCCCGTGAATGGCTCCGAGAATTATAAAAAGTATGTCATTTTTATTTCCATTTTTTTTTGCTAATATTCTATTCATGGACTTACTGACTTTGGGCTTACTGATTTACTAATGCCGGATTTATTTTTCTATCATCAGCAATTCCAAAACCGGTAAGTCCGGTATGAATTAGGTCGAGTGCTTGCGCTAAATCCGCTATTAAATCATCAACATCTTCAACACCGACCGATAAACGAATAAGCGAATCGGTTAAACCTACTTTCAAACGTTGTTCTTTCGGAATCGAAGCGTGCGTCATAGATGCCGGATGACCAATAAGCGATTCGACACCACCGAGTGATTCGGCGAGAGAAAAAAGATGTGTTCCTGAAAGTATTTTTTTTGCGTCATTGAAGTTACCGCCTTTCAAATCAAAACTGACCATACCGCCGAACATCCGCATCTGTTTTTTTGCAATGTCGTGCGTCGGATGATGTTTTAGTCCGGGATAAAAAACTTTATCAACTTTCGGATGACTGTTTAAAAATTCGGCGATGATTACAGCATTTTCACAAGCTGCTTTTACGCGCAAGTGCAACGTTTTTATACCGCGCAAAATTAAAAAACAATCTTGCGGACCCGGTATTGCACCTGAAGCATTTTGAAGGAAATGTAATTGTTGCGCCAAGTCTTTTGATTTCACGACGATACAACCGTGAATCACATCCGAATGTCCGCCGATATATTTTGTGGCAGAGTGTAAAACCATATCCGCACCTAAATCCAAAGGATTTTGTAAATATGGCGATGCGAAAGTATTATCAACGCAAGTCAGCACGCCTTTTTTTTGTGCTACTTTACACAAAGCTTCAATATCCACCACATTCAACATCGGATTCGTCGGCGTTTCTATCCACAATAATTTTGTTTGCGGCGTAATGGCATTTGTAACGTTTTTCATGTCCGACATATCAATAAAACGTGACTTGATACCGAATTTTTCATAAACGCGTACAATTTGTCGGTATGAACCGCCGTATAAATCGTCGCAAGCAATAATTTCATCACCGGATTTTAATAACTTTATAACGGCATCCATTGCAGCCAAACCGGACGCAAAACAAATTGCATCAGTGCCGTTTTCCAAAGCCGCTAAATTTTTTTCCAAAACCGAGCGCGTCGGATTTTGTGTACGTGCATATTCATAGCCTTTATGTTCACCCGGTGCGGATTGCACATACGTTGAAGTTTGATAAATCGGTGTCATTATAGCACCTGTACTCGGATCCGGTTCGATGCCGGCATGAATTACTTTTGTGGCAAATTTCATTATTTTTAG
>JAYTNA010000567.1:0-3596 GCA_043748865.1 Saprospiraceae bacterium | reverse complement strand
AAACGAATAACATCATCATCAAACACGGCGATATTACCGGAAGTTTGATACGCAACATGCACTTCATGTCCTTGATCAGAAAGGCGAATAAAAGTACCGCCCATCGAAATCACGTCATCGTCCGGATGCGGACTGAAAATGATACAACGTTTAGGAAACACAGGCGATTGTTCAGGACGATTTTTATTCACATCATTCGGTTTTCCGCCGGGCCAACCCGTAATCGTGTGTCGCAGTTGGCTGAAAACTTTTATGTTGACGTTATAAGCCGAATCGTAATTGGTAATCAAATCACTCATACCGTTTTCTGCATAATCGCGATTGGTGAGTTTCAAAATCGGTTTTTCTTCTTTTTGAGACAACCATATCACGGCACGTTTGACTAATTTTTCGTCGTTCCAGTCACAATCATCGCCTACCAACCAAGGCATTTTTATGCGCGTAAGTTCTGCCGATGAACCATTGTCTAAAAAAACTTCTACATTCGAATGTTTTTGCAAATAAGTTGCCGGTACAGAATCAGTTATTTCTCCTTCAATCGCACGGCGAATAATAGGTGCTTTGCCTTCTCCCCACGCCATCAAAATGACGCGCTTTGCATCCATAATCGTACCTACACCCATCGTAATTGCTTTTGTCGGCACGTTTTCTTCACCGAAAAAATCGCTCGCGGCATCTGTTGCAGTCACGTGATCGAGTGTAATCAATCGCGTGCGCGAATAAATGCCGGAACCGGGTTCATTGAAGCCAATATGTCCTGTACGTCCGATGCCGAGAATTTGTAAATCCAATCCGCCGAGTGCTTTTATTTTTTCTTCATAATTTTTACAAAATTCGGCAACATCTGTTTTTTGTAAAGTTCCATCCGGTAGATTTATATTTTCTTTCGGAATGTTAATCTGATCGAACAAAAGTTCGTGCATAAAGCGGACATAACTTTGCAGCGCGTCGGGTTGCATCGGAAAATACTCGTCGAGATTAAACGTGACGACATTTTTGAAACTCAAACCGTGTTTTTGATGTAAGCGAATGAGTTCGGCATAAACATCAACGGGTGTTGAGCCTGTAGCTAAACCGAGTACGCAGGTTTTGCCGGCTGAATTTTTTTCTTTAATCAGTGCCGCAATTTCAGCAGCGACTAAAGCCGATGCTTTTTTCGACGAGTCGAAAATTTGAACAGGGAGTTTCTCGAATTGGTTTTGCATGGTATTGGTCGGTTAGTTGGTTAGTCTGTTGGTCAGTTGGTCAGTTAATATGTTAGTCAAATACTTTAACCAACAGACTAACTGACTAATAGACTAACTGACTAACCGACTGTTATAATTGAAATTCTTCTATTTTTCTTAAAAGACTTTTTTTCTTATTAGCGAGTTTGTGTTCTATATCCTTCATTTCAATATCGAGCGCGTTCACCGACAAATGTATTTCGCGCAAAGATAAAAAAAGTGAGGACATCAATGATATCATTGCGATAACAAAAATGGTTTTTGCAGTATCCTGCCGACCTTCAAAAATACAAAATATACAGATAACCGATAAAAATAAAGTTAAAACCGCGAGCCATTGCATATTCCGCATCAATCGGACGCGACGGCGCAAGCTGTCGAACTGTAAAATGATACTTTCGGAAGGTTCCGTATCGTATTGTTTTTTTAGATCGCGAATTAAAATACTGATAGAATTGAAACGATTGGTGTAAACCAACAGCATCACAGTAACTGCGGGAAATAAAATAGTCGGCGTGGTGATTGTAAATTCCATAAGACAATTTTGGATTTTGGATTTTAGATTTACGAATTACGAATTGAAAAAACGATTTTTCAAAACAAAACCAATGCAAAAATACAACTTATTGCGGATGTGCCATCGAATAATAAATTCAACCGTACAAGTCAGTTTTGAATTTTATAAAATTTTTAAATATTGCTATATAACCTCAAAAATCTCATTAAACGTTGGTTTAGTTCATACTGTTTTACTCTTAATAATTATTTAATATTGAATATTGAAAAAAAATTGCAAATACGGTTTAAAGATATATAAACTTGCATTATGATTTTTGAGCAATAGTTTAAAACTCTATTTCGATTCAATATTTTTAACCTCTAAATTATTAACAAATGGCTTTGTACAAAATTCCCTACCGGAAAGATGAACGCAAAGGCTATCGCAAGCGTTCATTAAAATTATCGCAGCGTTTAAACGACGGGCAAGAAAAAAAAGATATTTATTGCCCAAATTGTAACCAACACGTCAATCATTTTCATCATTTTCCGATGTGTCGCTTAGAAAAGGAAATCTCTGAACAAAATTTTTTCAGTAATCTGTTTTCCCTATTAATTAAATTGGCTGTAATTTTTGGAAGCACTTATTATCTCTTTAAATGATGAATTATAATTTATGAAATCTGGTGAAAATTAAAACGGCGTAAAGTGAGAACTTCGCGCCGTTTCCTTTTCTAAAAAGTTAAATAACAATTTCTAATTTATTTTTTATAAACGTCAATAGACCCGCCACGTTGAACGTACAATTTATTTTTTTGTAAACGCTTTACTTGTGCTGTTGCAACGCCTTCGGGCATATTAATTTGTGTTTTAGTTTTCGCAGATATTTGATACACATACATTCCTGTTGCGTCGGTGTAATAAATCGCGTTGTCCATGATTTGAAAATGAATCGCGTTTCTTATATCCAATTGCTCGATTAATCTACCGAATAAATCGAACCGAAAAATGCCTTTTTCTTTATCGTTGATGTAAATACCGGAAGTATTCACCAACATTTGTTCGCAATTAAAACGATTGGAATTGTTCAGAGGATAAGTACCGGAAAGTTTGGCGGTATTATTATCTAACGTAAATTTCAAAAATTTTCTACCGCCGGCATCATACACCCAAATTGAACCATCGTCGGAAGCAGAAACGGCTTGTGCTTGCGACACCGAAAAATCGTTAAGAGCAATCGTCGTAATTGGGTTGAGAATTTTATCAATAATCAAAATCGTTTGAAAATCGCCATAGTACATTAAAAACTTGAACGGAATCGTAGCATCAATAGTTGTGACGCCGCCGTATTTTTTATTCGCATAACTGCCCTCAAAATAACCGGTGTCATCAAACTTTAAAATTTCGTTGCGCGTAGTGGCAACAAAAATATCACCAAGTACATCGGTCTCAAACAAACGGCAATTGATGTCGTCATTTTTTTTGAAAACTTGCCACTCGGTTTGTTGTGCAAAAATTTTTTGAAACCCGATTGAAAAAAAAATTATCGCGAGAAAAGTTTTTTGAAAAAATATTTTTGAAAAAATAAAATGAAAAAAATATTTTTGAAAAAAAGAAATTGAAAAAATATTTTGTCGGAAAATATTTTTGAATTGTTGTCTGCTCATATTTATATGTCGGAATTTTTTTTGCAAAATGCTTTCTTTTAAAGGTTGCAAATTAATCCGTTGTGAGAATATATACAAATGTGGATTGAAATTTTTTCAGCTATCATGTTTATAAAAGCATAGTTAACTTATAATGTTTTCAGAAAAACTATTTTAATTCAAAAATTTTATTGGCATACTTTGTATTATTCTTTCCTCAATTCAG
>JAYTNA010000566.1:0-1058 GCA_043748865.1 Saprospiraceae bacterium | reverse complement strand
CGGATGAAGTTGCACAAATTATTATTACGTCCGCAAATTAATTTGGAAGATTTAAGAAAAAAATTGCCGGTTTTAAATAATTTTTTAGAACCTTTTAACAATGAAACGATTCAAGAAGCGGAAATAACGATTAAATACGAAACCTACATAGAAAAAGAACACGAGATGGCTGAAAAAATGCGCAAGTTCGATGATTTGCGTATCAGTGAAACTTTTAATTATCACGCAATTCCGTCTCTCTCTATGGAAGCGCGTACAAAATTAACGAAAATAAAACCGCGCACACTTGGTCAAGCCGGGCGTATCAGCGGTATTTCTCCTTCAGATGTTTCGGTTTTGTTGGTGTATGCGGGACGCTAAAACTGATTTTTATTCCGAAATAATTAATTTTCACTAACAAGTCTTAAAACTAACTGTAACATGAAAAAACAAAGCAGCCTTTTCGTCTTTACTTCTTTTTTATTTCTAATCGTTGCTTGCGGCGATTCGCACGAAACGTGCAACACAACGAGCAGTTGTCCGGCACCTGTTGCGGCAAATGCTTCAGCCGAAATACAAACACTCCACAATAATTTTTCAGGTAAATGGAAATTTATTAAAGTGAATACTTATGATACGATTCACAAAGTCGGCGGTACATTTATGGAATTACGCGCCAATATGTGCGTGAGTTACAACGGTAATATCGAATACTATACGAACAATCAAGAACACGTTTGTACTTTTTGTTACGCACTTTTAGAAAAACCGGTGACTACTTTAAATATTGACAAAAGCACGATCAGTCGCTATTGTCAAGAATTATTGAAAAGTGGCGATATTAGAGTGACAGGCGATTCTTTATTCATCACGTCACGCGATTCATTCACGGTTAAAAATTTTATTTATCGTCGGATGAATGAGGATGGTAGTTTTAAGTAAAGGTTATCCGTTATCGGTTATCAGTTATTTGTGAAAAATTATTAACGAATAACCGATAACGAATAACGATTCTAAATTTTCTTCAAATCTCGTCCTTCTTTTCTGCTGTTAAAATTAAGTTTTAAGGAAAAAATATT